>NZ_JARVST010000018.1:0-129920 GCF_030209055.1 Pseudomonas sp. lyk4-TYG-107 | reverse complement strand
TCGTCAAGATTAAATTCCGAAACCCCAATTGCGAAAGCAGTTGGGGTTTTGTTTTGCCCGCAGGAAAGTATTTTTACTTAGGCAGCGAACAATTTTGCACAGTTATTTTCGAATCAGAACACTAGAATAACCCCCATCTTTTTCGGAGCCAGAGCCTTTATGTCAGATCCGGTTGACGCCCAAGGGCTGTCAGATTTACCGCTGGAAGACTTGGTGGCCTGTCATGAGTGCGACCTGCTGATGCGCAAGCCCAAGCTTGCCCATGGCGAGAAAGCACTCTGCCCGCGCTGCGGTTACGAGTTGTACGCCCATCGCCATAATGTGGTGCAGCGCAGCCTTGCCTTGGTGATCGCAGCATTATTGCTGTACATCCCGGCAAACTTTTTACCCATCATGCAACTCAATATCCTCGGACAATCTTCGCAGGATACGGTCTGGAGCGGCGTGCTCGGCTTGTTCAATACGGACATGCAGGGCGTTTCGATCGTTGTATTCCTGTGCAGTATGGCTATTCCGTTGCTGAAGTTGCTGTGCCAGTTATTCGTTTTGCTGACGATTCGATTCAACGTCGGACGCAGTTACGGCTTATTGCTCTACCGCATTTATCACCACCTCAAAGACTGGGGAATGCTCGAGGTCTACCTCATGGGCGTCCTCGTGGCGATCGTCAAACTGGCGGACATGGCGGCCATCACCGTCGGCCTCGGTCTGGCGTGTTTCATCGGTTTGTTGTTGGTTCAGGTCTGGCTGGAAGTGGTGATGTCACCGCATCAGATCTGGCAGGCGTTATCAGGAGAGGATGCCCATGCGGGCGATTGATGCGGGCATTCTGATCTGTACCGAATGTCATGAATTGAACAGACAGGATGCGGACACCGACGAGCAGACCTGCACCCGCTGCGGTGCGCTGGTTCACGCTCGTCGTCCGAACAGTCTGGCCCGAACCTGGGCCCTGCTGATCACGGCTGCGATTATCTACATCCCGGCCAATGTGTTGCCGATCATGACGGTCAGTTCGTTGGGTCAGGGCGATCCCAGCACCATCATGTCCGGCGTGATCCAGTTGGTGCAGCACGGCATGATCCCGATTGCCGCCGTGGTGTTCATCGCCAGTATTCTGGTGCCGACCTTCAAACTGGTGGGCATCGCGCTGCTGCTGTTTTCGGTGCAGCGACGTCAGCCGTTGTCCGCGCGGCAGCGGATCTGGATGTACCGCTTCATCGAGTTCATCGGTCGCTGGTCGATGCTCGACATCTTTGTGATCGCCATTCTGGTGGCGGTCGTCAACTTCGGCCGGCTTGCCAGTGTCGAAGCCAACCTTGGCGCCATCGCCTTCGCCAGTGTGGTGATTCTGACGATGCTTGCCGCAGTAACTTTCGATCCCCGACTGATTTGGGATAACACGGAGTCGGACGACGACCATGACTGATTTGCCTGTAGCGAAAACCCGACCGGCCTCGAACTGGTCTGCCATTTGGGTACTGCCTCTGATTGCCCTGATCATCGGTGGCTGGCTCGGCTGGCGTGCCTATAACGAAACCGGTATCGAGATTCAGGTGCGTTTCGAAAGCGGTGAAGGCATCCAGGCCAACAAGACCGAAGTGGTCTACAAGGGCATGCCGGTGGGTAAGGTGAAGACGCTCAAACTTGATGACGAGGGCAACTCCAAAGGGGTGATTGCCACCGTCGAGATGAACAAGGACGTCGAGCAATACCTCAAGACCAGCACCCGCTTCTGGCTGGTGAAACCGAGCGTGACCCTGGCCGGCATCACCGGTCTGGAAACCCTGGTTTCAGGTAACTACGTGGCCATCAGTCCCGGTGAAGGCGAGCCGACCCGCAAGTTCAAGGCGCTGGCCGAAGAGCCGCCGCTATCGGACTCCAAGCCCGGCCTGCACCTGACGATCAAGGCCGATCGCCTCGGTTCGCTGAACCGCGGCAGTCCGGTGTTCTACAAGCAGATCAAAGTCGGTCAGATCAAAAGCTACGTGCTGTCTGAAGACCAGAGCACCGTTGAGCTCAAAGTGTTCATCGAGCCGACCTACGCCAAACTGGTGCGCAAACACACACGTTTCTGGAATGCCAGCGGCATCAGCATCGACGCCAACCTGTCCGGGGTGAAGGTACGCAGCGAATCCCTGGCGAGCATCGTTGCCGGGGGGATCGCCTTCGCCACACCAGAGAATCGCAAGGACAGTCCGCCCACCGATCCAAGCCTGCCGTTCCGTCTCTATGAGGACTTCGACGCCGCCGCTGCCGGTATTCGGGTCAAGGTCAAACTCAGTGACTTCGAAGGCTTGCAGGCCGGCCGTACGCCGGTGATGTACAAAGGCATTCAGGTCGGCAACATGAAAGCGTTGAAAATCGATCCGGATCTGAACAGCGCCACGGCCGAGCTGACGCTTGATCCTCTGGCCGAAGACTATCTGGTCGAGGGCACGCAGTTCTGGGTGGTCAAACCGTCGATTTCCCTGGCCGGTATCACCGGGCTCGAAGCGTTGGTCAAAGGTAACTACATCGCCGTGCGTCCGGGCGACAAAGGTGCTGCGCCGAAACGCGAATTCGAGGCGCGGCCAAAAGCGCCGCCACTGGATCTGCGTTCGCCGGGTCTGCATCTGGTGCTGTTCACCGATGTTCTCGGTTCGATCGAAGTCGGCAGTCCGATTCTGTACAAACAGGTCAAGGTCGGTTCGGTACAGAGCTATCAGTTCTCCAAGACCAAAAAGCAAATCGTCATTGGCGTGCATATCGAGAAGGAATACGAAAGCCTGGTCAACGCGTCGACACGCTTCTGGAATGTCAGCGGCATCACCCTCACCGGTGGTCTTACGGGTGGTATTCAAGTGAAGAGCGAGTCGTTGCAGACGTTGATGGCCGGCGGTATTGCTTTCGAAACACCGCAAGCCAAGGCGCCGCTGCAAAAGCGTATTCCACGCTTCCGTCTGTTCGCCAACCATGATGAAGCCAACCAGAAAGGCACGCTGGTGACGATCAAGGTCGACCGCGCCGATGGTTTGCGTCCGGGCACACCGATTCGTTTCAAAGGCCTGGATGTCGGCAAGATTGAAGACGTCGATCTGACCGACGATTTGCAAGCCGTGATGATTACCGCGCGGATCACCGAAGTACCGGAGCGCATTGCGCGGGTCGGCAGTCAGTTCTGGGTGGTCAAGCCGGAGTTGGGGCTGATCAAGACCCAGAATCTGGAAACCCTGGTCACCGGGCAATATGTGGAAGTGCAGCCGGCGGCGAAAAATCTCGGCCCGCAGAAGAACTTCGTTGCGCTGGCCAGTCCGCCGGAAGTGAGCAAGCAGGAGGCTGGCTTGAGTCTGGTGTTGAGCGCCGCGCGCCGTGGCTCGCTGAAACCGGGCGTACCCGTGACCTACCGCGAAATCACCGTGGGCAAGGTCACCGGTTATGAACTGGGCCAGACTGCTGATCGCGTGTTGGTGCATATTTTGATCGAGCCGAAATACGCGCCGTTGGTGCGCAGCGGCAGCCGATTCTGGAACACCAGTGGTGTCGGTTTCGACATCGGTCTGTTCAATGGTTTGACGGTGCGCACGGAGTCGCTGGAGACAGCGATTCAGGGTGGTATCGCCTTCGCTACGCCGGACGGTGAGCGCATGGGCACCCAAGCACGGCCCGAGCAGACGTTCCCGTTGTTCGACAAGTTCGAGGATGAGTGGCTGACCTGGGCGCCGAAGATTTCGCTCGGTAAGTAATTCTGTGGTGCCTGAAGTGGCGCCATCGCGAGCAGGCTCACTCCTACAGGGGAACGCGTTCCAAATTGTAGGAGTGAGCCTGCTCGCGATAGGGCACTAAAAGTCAGCACAAATCCCCAGCCATAAAAAAGGGCCGCGATCCCAACAGATCGCGGCCCTTTTTGGTTTTCAGCTAAAGCCGATCAAACCTCATCCAGCTCCGGCTCATCGGCTTGCACATTGACGGTGGCCTTCACCACATCATGCCGGCGGATGTACTTCCAGTCCGCCTCGTCGATGTAGATCCCCGCCGGGCCGCTGCCGCCTTCCAGGTCGATGGCGACACTGGCGCAGACCTGCGGCTTCACACTCGCCAGAATCGGCACGAAGCCCAGTTGCAGGCTGGTTTCCAGCAGCGCTGCCTGGTTCTTCTCGTCGATGTCCGCCGCCTCGTCGAGGTAGTACGGCAGGCGCACGCGACCGGCCAGATCGCGATCCATCAAGTGCAGCAACAAGTACATGTTGGTCAGCGCCTTGATGGTCATGGTGGTGCCGTTGGACGCCGCGCCGTCGATGTCGGTGTGAATCACCGGCTGACCGTTGACCTTGGTGATCTCGAACGCCAGTTCGAACAAGTCCTTGAGGCCGAGCTGGTTGTGGTTCGCCGCCACCAGCCGCGCCAGGTATTCCTTGGCCTCTTCGTTCTTGTTGTCCTGTTCCGCGCTTTGGCTCAGATCGAACACCGACAGGGTTTCGCCTTCTTCGTACTGACCGGCGCTGTGGATGATCTGATCGATGTGCTTGAGCGCTTCCTTGTTCGGCGCCAGGACGATGCGGAAGCTCTGCAGGTTGGACACCTGACGCTTGTTGATCTCGCGGTTGAACAGCGCCAGTTGGTGTTCGAGGCTGTCGTAGTCGCTGCGGATGTTGCGCAGGGTCCGGGCGATGTCGGTGACCGCCGCACGCCGCGCCTTGCCCAGCGTCAGGGCTTCGTCGGTACGGTGCGCGTAAGCGTTGATCAGCAGCGACAGACGGCGCTCCATGTCGTCTTCGCTGTCGAACTTGGCCACGCCTTTGAGGCGCACCTGCGCGTACAACGCTTCGATCTGACCGTCGGCGCGCAGCAAGCCTTGCCAGCTGTCCTGATAGTCGTTGAGCAGCGGCAGCAGGTTGTCCATCGAATCGTCGACCGGATCCATGAACGGCGTACCGAACGGCAGATCTGCCGGCAGCAGCTGACGGCGGCGCAGGGCGTCGTCGAGGGTGCGCTGCTTGGCTTCCATGTCGGCGATCTGCCGGCCGACCAGTTGCAGCTTGGCCGACAGTTGCTGGACGCGCTCGGTGAACGCATCGCTGGAGCGCTTGAGTTCGTCCTGCGCGGCTTCCATCTGCGCCAGTTGCTCAAGCTTGTCGCCTTCTTCGGCGCTCAAGGTCTGGGTGCGACGGAAATCTTCCAGGGCTTTCTGCGCATCCAGCACTTGCTGGTACAGCGCTTCGGTCTGGGTCTTGCTCGCGGCGCGGTCGGCGGCCACGGCTTGCTGAGTCTTGAGCTGCTTGAGCTCTTTTTCCAGACGCTCTTTCTGGTCACGCAGCGCGGCGCGGTCGGCCAGCGCTTGCAGCGCCGGCGGCTCGATGTGCGAGATGTCGATCGACAGGCCCGGTACTTCGAAGCGCTCGCCCTTGAAGCCATCGAGGATCAGCTCGACCGATTTGACCCACTCGCCGTCCTCGTCGAGGGTGATGCCGTGCTCGCCCAGCGGCAGGCTGAACAGCGCGCTGTTGAACAGACGCATCAGGCGCTCGACGTCCTGCTGCGAGAATTCCTCACGCAGGCGCGCGTAGCTGTTGTTGTCGGCGTGATCGAGTTGCTGCTTCACCGACTTCAGGCGTTTTTCCAGATCGCGCAGACGCTCTTCCAGATCCTCGGCGCTGAACTGCCGGGACTGTGCCAGCGCACCGGCCAGTTCGTCGTGCGCGTCCTTGGCGGCGAGCAGTTGCTGCTCCAGCACCTTGACGTCATCGACCAGCGCGAAGCGGTTTTTCAGCACCGACAACTCACCGAGCCAGCGCTGGATGCCGGAGATTTCCCGCTCCAGACGCATCAGTTCCTGGGTGCCACCGCGCTGATCGTTTTGCAGATCGTCCTGCTCGCGACGGTAGTGTTCGGCCTGGATCGTCAGCTCTTCCTTGCGCGCCGTGGCGTAATCCGACCAGGTGCCGAGCAACGAGTCGAGCAGCGGCGACAGGCGGTGCAGCTTGCCGCGCAGCACGTCGCGCTGTTTCACCCCGTTGGCCAGAGCTTCGACCAGCGGGCCGGCAGCGACCAGCGAGTTGTAGTCCTGCTCCATCCGGCGCACATCGCGGAAGGCTTCTTCGCACGCGGCGATGTAGTCGACGCTGCCGGAACGCAGGCTGTGCTCGAAGGCATCGAGGAACAGTTGCTTCAACTTGGCCGCAGTGATTTCGCGCATGTGCAGCAGGTTGATGAACAGTGCGCGGAAGGTTTTCAGGCTCTGCTCGCTGGTGGAGCGCAGCGGGATCAGGGTCAGGTCGAGCGGGATAGAGGTGTGCCCGCCAACCAGCAGACGACGCAGTTCGTCCGGCTTGAGTTCGTAGGCTTTCAGGCCTTCTTTCTCAAGGTTGCTGAACAGCTCTTTCTGCCGCAGGCAGGTGTCGTTCTTTTGGTAGTGCGCCAGGTCGAGCTTGCCGGCATAGGCGAAGAACTGGTGACCGAAACCACCACCCGGGCCGCGACCGACCACGCCGATCACGTGCGGGCCGTGTGGCAGATTGACTTCGACGAGGATGTAACTGGTGTCGGAAGCAAAGTAGAAGCGCCGCGATTGTTCCAGGCTGTACTTGCCGAAACTCATGTCCGACATGCGCGCCAGAATCGGGAACTGCAGAGCGTTGATCGAGGCGGATTTACCGAGGTTGTTCGCGCCGTAGACCGACAACGGTTCTTCCAGCGGGAACAGACCGAGGCTGTAACCGGCGGTGTTCAAAAGGGCAAAGCGGCGGATGCCGTAGCGTTCCTGGCTCATGCGTCGGACTCCTGTTCTTCGGCAATGGCGCGGGCCAGTGCGTCTTCTTCGCTTTCTTCTTCGAATTCGGACAGATCAAGCGGATCGTCGGTTTCGAGGAATTTGGCTTCGGCTTCTTCGTCGATCAGCACCGGTGCCGGCAGCGGCAGTACGCTGTGCACGCTGGCTGCCAGATCGCGGTCCTGCTGCACCGACAGGCACACATCGAGGAAACGATGCATCGGCGGCAGGAAACGGTACACGCCGTTTTCTTCGCCGGCGAAACCGAGCTGGGTCATGCGACGCATGATTTTTTCTTCGAGTTCTTCGACGGTCTGCACTTCGGCCTGGATGAACAGGTCGCGGTATTTATCCAGCAACGACGGCAGTTCTTCACGGCCGAGGCTGCCACCGTCGAGCACGGCGATCGGGTCGCGGCCCTGATCGGCCAGATGCTCGACGAGAATGAAGGTGAACAGCGCCAGGCGCTGAGCGGTCTTGTTCACCGCCGCAGCGGCCATGTCCGGCACGAAGTAGTAGAAACCACGGGTGTCGCAGACCAGCTCGAACCCCAGCGCCTTGAACAGCGTGCGGTATTGATCCTGGAAGTTTGACAGTTGCGCGTACAGTTCCGGGTCGCGGCGGCTGACATGATAGCCCTTGAACAGCTCGCGGAAGATCGGCGCCAGTTGGGACAGTTCGGATAGATCAAGATGCATTGGGGATGCTCGCAGAATCCTCGGCGGCGGCAGGGTCGCGGGCCGAGAGCAGGGCGAAGGAGCGCAGGCTGACCTGATGCTCGTGAGTGTGGTATTCGCGGCGTTCCAGACGCTCGCGGGTGAAGCGTTTTTCCCGCGACAGACGCGAGAACCAGTAGAGCAATTCGTCGGTGGCGCCGTCCGGTTCCTGCTCCAGCAACCAAGTCATCAGATCCGGCATCGGCAGGGACTCTTCGCAACGCTCGACCATCTCGCGCACGGTGCGCGGTGCACGCGGGGCATCGCCGGATTTCTGGGTCTTGTGCGCCTTGGGGAAGCGCGCCGGTTTCGGCTCGAAACGCGCCAGGGCGTAGACGTAGGCCTCGACCTGACTGGCGCTGCCGAGGAAGGTGCTTTGCGGCCGCGTGAACAGAGGCATCGCCGCTTGCGGCACGGCGTCGATGCCTTTGCGGCGAATCGCCGCCAGCGCCAGCGCTGCACCACGGGTCACGGCGTTGTGCCGGCGCGCCTCTTCACGCAGCGGCAGCAGCAGTTCGCGGGCGTGGCGCAGGGTCAACTGGGCGCTGGTCTGCATTTCGAGGATGCGCGCGTGGGTGCGCAGCAGCATGTCGTCATCGACCAGATGACCGAGGCGCTGCTGTTCGCTGAGCATCTTCAGCAGCACGGTTTCGACCTTGCGCACGCCTTGTTCGAAGGCGCCGTCGGCGTTCACCAGGTCGATCATCGGCTCGACGTATTCGTCCCAGGTCGCCAGCACTTCGGCGTATCGCTGACGCAGCGGAATCTGCCGGTCGCTGGTCTTGGCCCGTTCGGCCACGGCGACCAGTGCCTGCTCGTCGTTGTCGAGTTTCTTCAGCACGTCGCGCACGCGCATGTCGAGCAAACGCAGCTGACGGGCGAGATCGTTGCCGTCGCGCACATCGAACGCGTCCTGAATGTAGCCGGCCAGACGTTCGAGGTGACGCAAATAGGCTTCGATTTCCAGGCACAGGCCCAGACGGTGCTCACGGCGCAGGTAGGCGAGGAAGTCGTGGATCTGCGCGTTGAGCTCGAAACGGTTCGGGCTTTTCGCCACGGGCACCAGAATGTCCAGGCGAATCCACACGTCGAGCAGGCTGGTGATGTCCTGCGGCGTGCTGTCCAGTTGTTGGGCGGCCAGTTGCGTGCGCAGTTCGTTGAGGCTCAGGGTGCCCTGGTCGAAGTGCTCGCACAGTGGCTCCAGAAGTGCCCAGTGTTCAGCGAGGGCGCGCAAGACGCGCTTGGGTTCGATCATCGGAATGGCCGGCTGGTTGGCGATTAAAAGCCGCGATTGTACTGCATCACGAGGGATGCGATTCACTCTCGGGACGGGCTGTCGCATTTTCTCAGGGAGCGAGCCCAGGTAAAGGCTATCGATCAACAGCAAGCGATCTTGAACGAAGGGCTGTAGAATCAGCCCACTTCAGTTATCCACAAGTGGCCGACCCTTTGCTTATCGAGTCCCGCCGCCGCGCCTATTTGAACGCCATGCAGGTGGTCAACTGGCTGCCGCGCACCGAATTGCCTTTCGCCGCCCCGTCGCGGCCCGAGCTGCTGGACATGCCCGAGCCTGAACCAGAGGTCGTGGTGATGCCGGTTGTGCAGGCCGAAGCTCCGGTGCAGCCTGCCGCCCGTCCGGTCGAACGGCCGAAGATCGAAGTGCCGCGCCCGTCGCTCGCCAGTACCCGCAATGGCGCCAAACCGGTGGAAGAGGTCGAGGAGGCGCCAGTTGTCGCCAGACCCGCGCCCGTGCCGCCACCGCGTTTTGCCCTGCAGTTGCTGCGCGCCGGGGCTTGCCTGCTGCTGGTCGAGTTACCCACAGGCGAAGCGTTCCAGAGCCGCGATCCGGCCTATCTGCTGCTTAAAGACATGTTGCGCGCCGCCGGTCTGCCGGATGCGCCACAAATTGTCGGCGAACCGGTGCGCTGGCCGTGGCTGAACCGCGGAACCATGGATCAAGGTCCGGAAGCGGCACGCGACTTCGTTCAGGGTTTCCTCTCGGTACAGATGGAAGCGGCACCTTGCGCCTGCCTGTGGTTGATTGGCCTGCCGGCGGTGCGCTTTGCCGGTGAAGCGGACGCTGAAGCGTTCAACAGTGAGTTGCAGATCGAGGGCTTGGGCCTGGCCTGGGCCATTCCCGGTCTGGAATTGTTAATGGAAGAGCCACAGCGCAAAGCCGCTGTGTGGCAAGCCATGCGTCGGCTGATGGCGCGCTGGAAACCATCGAATGAGTGAAGCTGTATCGTTCCGCCCGATGACCGAGGCGGACCTGGACGCGGTATTGAAGATCGAATACGCGGCGTACAGCCATCCCTGGACCCGCGGGATTTTTCTCGACGGGCTGGGCAAATACCAGATCTGGCTGATGTTCGAAGGCCAGCAACAGGTCGGCCATGGCGTGGTGCAGATCATTCTCGACGAGGCGCATCTGCTGAATATCACGGTCAAACCGGAGAATCAGGGACGGGGGCTGGGGCTGACGCTGCTCGAGCATCTGATGTCGCGGGCGTATGCGGCCTCTGCCCGGGAATGCTTCCTGGAAGTGCGCGACAGCAATACCGCAGCGTTCAAGTTGTATGAGCGCTATGGTTTCAATGAGATTGGCCGGCGTCGCGATTATTATCCGGCGGTGGGCGGGCGCGAAGACGCCGTAGTGATGGCCTGCACCCTGGTCGACTGATCTTGTTTAAAAGCTTCGCGAGCAAGCCCGCTCCCACATTGGTTTTGAGCCGAGTCTCAATTCCCTGTGGGGGCTGGCTTGCTCGCGAAGGCTTCCTTACAGGCAATACAGATCAGCGATTGCCATCCAGCGGATCTCGCCGCGCCAGCTCCGCCTCATCCAGACCATTGCCGCCGCCGATGTCATCCTCATCGACAATGCTCAGATCCCAATCGGCCTGATTGCCCTCGCCAGCCTCTTCGGCATCGCGTGCGCCATCCTCGTGAATCAGTGTTTCCGGGCTCAAGTCATCGTCGGTCGGTTCATGATCAGCCGTCGATGCACCGGTAAGCCCGGCCTCGCGCACCCGTTCAGCGGGCATCAGTTGCTCGCGTTCACGTTCCGGAATCTCGTCACCGATTTTCGCGCTGGGTTCGTCTTCATCGAAATCCAGCTCATGCACCGAGCCCATGCGGTCTTCGTTGTCATCGATGGGTTCCGGTTGCACCGCATCGAACGGACGTCGTGAATCAGTCATGGCAAATCCTCATACTGTGGGCCTTACTGAGTGGACTCACCGGGCACCCGAGAATTCCAAAGAAAACACCTGCGGTTCTTGCGTGACCCCGACGGGCGGTCGTCTGTCATACCAGCGCATCTTTCTTGAGGCCTTAACCATGCACGACTTACAAGACCTGATTGATAACAACGAGCGTTGGGCTGACGCGATCACCAAGGAAGACCCGGATTTCTTCGCCAAGCTGGCGCGCCAGCAGACCCCGGAATATCTGTGGATCGGCTGCTCCGACGCACGGGTGCCGGCCAACGAGATCGTCGGCATGCTGCCGGGCGAT
Source organism: Pseudomonas sp. lyk4-TYG-107 (assembly GCF_030209055.1). Taxonomy (NCBI): domain Bacteria; kingdom Pseudomonadati; phylum Pseudomonadota; class Gammaproteobacteria; order Pseudomonadales; family Pseudomonadaceae; genus Pseudomonas; species Pseudomonas sp. lyk4-TYG-107. The sequence continues at coordinate 118,943 of NZ_JARVST010000018.1, read as the reverse complement.
CTGTTCGTACACCGCAACGTCGCCAACGTGGTGCTGCACACCGACCTCAATTGCCTGTCGGTGATCCAGTACGCGGTTGATGTGCTCAAGGTCAAACATATCCTGGTTACCGGCCACTATGGCTGCGGCGGTGTGCGCGCCTCGATGCAGGATCGCCAGTTCGGTCTGATCGATGGCTGGCTGCGCTCGATCCGTGACCTGTATTACGAAAAACGAGAAGAACTGGCCAAGCTGCCGACCGAGGAAGAACAGGTCGACCGGCTGTGCGAGCTCAACGTCGTCCAGCAAGTGGCCAACGTCGCCCACACCAGCATCATCCAGAACGCCTGGCACCGCGGCCAGAGCCTGTCGATTCACGGCTGCATTTACGGCATCAAGGACGGTCGCTGGAAAAGCCTGAACACCACCATCAGCGGTTTCGAGCAACTGCCGCCGCAATATCGTCTGCGTCCGGTCGGGGCGTTGTAATCCCGATCAGTGTGGATGCCGCCAGTGCTGCAAAAAGTGCTGGCCCTCGATACTGGGTGGCTCATCGTAGCCGGTGATCCACCCACGACAGCGCGGCGAGCCACAGGTGCAGGCGAACTGTTGCAGCAAACGGTCTTCGGTGGCGGCGAAGTCGATGGTCAGGCGTTCACCCGGCTGAATGTCGCGAAGTGCCCACAGCCACAGCTCACTCATGTCCAGAAACACATTCGGATCGCAGGCGTGTTCGAGCAACCCGCAAAAGCGCGGGTCGTAGAGATGGATGCCGGCCAGTAACTGGCGCGTCTGTCGACAACGATAGGGCAGCAGTTGCCCGGAAACCCGACACATCCGGGTGATGCGCAAGAACGCCCGGCGCGCCACCACTGCCGCGTGACCATGGTGGTCCTGCACAATCTCGAAATCCTCGGTGGATGGGAAACCCAGACGCACCGGCAATCCGGCAAACGGGTAGATGCCGGGGGCGTCGCGTGGGATGTTGTGTTGATGGGCCTGATTATTCATAACGGTCCCTGTCGGCAAATGCTGCGACTTCCCTGGTCTGACGTCCTGTCAGCGCTGCAACATGTTTGGATCCAATATTCCGGTGTATCCCTCAAACTGTCTACTGTCAGATCTGACAGGCGTGATTGGCTGCTCCCCGCGTCAGCATTGACTGACACGGGAAGCTTTTTCAGCGGATCAGAGGTGTGGTGCAGGAACGGCGGTGGCCGGCAATTCGCCCTGAAGCTGTTGCAACTGGGCCTTGATTGGCGTGGTCGAGCACTTGGCGGCGGCCTGTGCCGGGGTCAGGTTGCGGATCGAGGTGTAGAACAGTTCGCAGGTCTTGCCCTTTTGCGTCACTTGCCAGGTCTGCGTGCAGCTGTTGAGCAGGGCTTTCGCATCGGTGCCCGGTTTACTGCCCATCCCGGCTTGCCAGCAAGCGGCGCTCAAGTCCTGACCCATGACCTTCAAACCGGCGGCATCGGCCTTGGCCTCATCGCCGTCATAGCTGGCCGGGTCGGCGGCGTACCAGATGTAGCTCGGATGGTTCGATCCCAGCACCGGCACGTTCACCCCCGCGCTCGGGCTGATGGTCGCCAGACCCAATACGGCCACGGTCGGGCCGTATTGCTGCTTGATCCAGTTACGCACCGGTGCCCCGAACGCGACCATCGGCAGGGTGGTGCCGGCGCTGGTCTGGCTGAACTGCTTGACCAGCGTGGTCTGATAATCCTTGAAGTAGTCGTAGACGCCCTCCAGATCACTACCTGCGTTGGACGGCGCCGCGATTGGCGCGATGTCGATGATGGTCTGATAGGCCGGCGTCTGCTCGGCCGGAATGCCGTTGACGGTCAGCAGCGTGGCCCAGCGGTCGGTGGTGTTCGAGCGCAGGTAATCCTGCGCCTGAGTCAGCGAATAGTCCGGCGGAAAGTGCAGCAGTTCGACGCTCTTGCGGTTTTCCAGGGCCATGCCCAGCGGCAGGAACAGATACCAGCTGTACGCCCATTTGCCATCGGCATTGAGCTTGCTGGCGCCGGTATAGGCCAGATCACCGGCATCGAGCAGCGCCGACAGCGGCTTGTCGTAGCCTTCGGGAACGCCGCTGATCTCGGCGTAAATCTGCCCGTTATCGTTCTTCACTAAGACTTTGGCATTGCTGTAGCCATCGCGCTGCACGCTCTGGCTCAGGTAATGCGCGACGGTCTGCTCCAGCGACCAGTTGCGATAGCAGATCACGCTGCAGTTGTTGGGGTAGGCAAAGAGGCGGGTGACGCGCTCGGCGCTGCCCAGCTTCAGATCGACATCGGCGTGGGCAGCCGCGCTCAGGGTGAGCGCGGCGAGGGTAAGTGCTGCGGGGGTAAATCCTGCGAGTTTGAACATGCTCAGATCCTTTTCAGCGTGGGTTCCCCGGGGTTTTGGGGCGCTTCATATTGGATCAGCCGTGTTGCACAGAGAAGCTGTCATTCACGGATTTTTGCATCAGCCCGCAGGACGGGGTTTTCAGGCCTGAAAATGCAGGGCGTTGGTCAGATCGCCCATCGGTTTCTGGCCACGGGCGATCATTGCCTCATCGCGCTGCTTGAGGCCGTCGAGGGTTTCCAGTTGGAACACTCGGGTGATCAGGCGCAGGATCGACGCCGTGTCGTAAACCGTGTGATCCACCGTGCCTTTGCGGGCGAATGGCGACACCACCAGCGCCGGCACCCGCGACCCCGGGCCCCAGCGATCGCCCTTGGGTGGCGCCACATGATCCCACCAGCCGCCGTTTTCATCGACCGTCACGACCACCACCATGTTTTTCCACTGCGGACTTTCGCGCAGCACCTTCAGGGCGCGGACGATGTGCCGGTCACCGGAGGCGACGTCGGCATAACCGGCGTGCATGTTCAGGTTGCCCTGCGGTTTGTAGAAAGTTACCGCCGGCAGCTTGCCGGCCTCGGCATCGGCGAAGAACTTGTTGGTGCTCGACTCATCGCCCAGACCCGCGTCGCGCAGACGTTTGTTGCGCTCTTGCGGGTTCTCCGGGCCTTGCCGCTTGAAGTAGTTGAACGGCTGGTGGTGGTACTGGAAGTTGGGGATCTTCGGAATCCCGCCCGAGTCCTTGTACTGCTCCAGCGTCGCCTGCCAGGCGCCGGCGTACCAGGCCCAGTCGACATTCTTCTTCGACAGCTTGTCGCCGATGTGCTCGTGGGTCTGCGGCACCATCACATTGGGCAGATCCGGCTTGGAGTACGCCGGACGCTCCGGATCGCGAATCCACGTCGGCCAGTACGGCGGGGCGAGGGTGTTGACGCCGAAGCCGTCCGGGGTCAGCGCACTCGGGCCGAACTGCGGCGGGCCGGTCATGGCGCTGGCCGGCGATGCCTCCAGCGGCTTGAGGCGCGGGTCAGTCGGGTCAGCGCTTTGCAGGTCGGCGATCTGTGATTTGGCCACCGAATTGGCCGCATCCGGATAGGACGGCGCGGTGGCGCTGATCAGGTACTGATGATTGAGGAACGAGCCGCCGAAGGCACCCTGGAAGAAGTTGTCGCACAGCACGAATTCCTGCGCCACATCCCACAGGCGCAGCGAGTAGCGGCTCTGGGCGTAGTGCCCCATGGTCAAACCACCGGAGTCGGCCCAGGCGACAAAACCATCGTTCTTGCCGCCATTGATCTGCATCTGGTTCTGATAGAACACGTGCCACAAATCGCGGGTCACCAGCCCGAACGGCAAGTCTTCGCCGTTCGGGCCCTTGAGGGCGAAAGGCGCGTTGGGCAGGTTTTCCTGAAACTGCGTGGCGCTGGGGTAGGTCACGCCATCAAGCGTTTGCGGGCCGATCTGCAGCACGCCACCCCAGACGGGCGGCAGCGTCTGCAACAGGCTGCCGTCGCGGTCACGTTGCTGGTAATCGGCAGGCTTGAGCGCCGACAGCGGCTTTTCGACACCGGGGAAATCACCGAACAGGTTGTTGAAGCTACGGTTCTCGGCGTAGATCACCACCACGGTTTTCACCTGCTCGCGCAGGGCATTGTCCAGCTCGGTCGGGGTCAGCGGGCGCTCGACTGGTTTACCCGGTTGATCGCTGGCGTTGCCGCAGCCGGCCAGGGTCGCGCCCACGCCGAGGACGGCAACACCGCCAAGGAAGCGGCGGCGGCTGGTGTCGGTGGGGTTGTCGGATTCAGGTGCGTCAGTGCCGTCAATCTCGTCTTTCATCTGTCAGCCCGTTCAGCTTAATTGTTTCAGTTTGTTTCGGGCGGACGCTAGCAAGGCAATGTGACAGTTGGGTGACACTTTCAGGTGCAGCAAAACAAATGTGGGAGCGACCAGGTCGGCTCCCACAACGATTCACTCGAATACAACAGGCGCAACGCAAGCTCGCTGCTGTTCTAGCCGGGCATCAGCGAGTGCAAGGAATAGCCGAGTCTGCTGGCCGCCGTTATCGCGGTCATCATCACCAGAAACAGCAGTTGCAGCGGACTGAAGTGCGCCCAGTGCAGCGCGGTCAGCCAGGGGTGGTTATTGCTCAGCTGCGGGTCGAGCGAGCCGATTCGTCGTTTGTGCACCAGTCCGATCAGGATCACGCCCACGTAAGTGAGTGCGCCCAGTGGCCCGAGCAGCAGCGAAAACAGCAGCACCATGACCACCTGCGGTAACCCGTGGCGTATTACCAGCCAGCGGGTGTCAGGGTTCCATCGGCGCGGAATCAGCCCTTCGGTGAGCCAAAGATCCGCAACGATCACGTGAGACGTCAGCACCACCCACCAACTCAGCGCAAAACGAAAAAACCACACCGGCACACACGCTAACACCAGCGGAATGAAGGCCAGGGTTGCCACATCTTTTTGTGGCGAAGCCAGATAGAACAGGAACAGCGCCAAGGCAATGGCCGCCCAGACCCGCACCCAGGTTTCGTCGGCGATGGGCCGTGGCAAAAACCGCCGCCAGTAAAAAACGTCGGCGTAGGGCAGCCGCGCGAGCAACTCCGGGAAGCGCCATTTGAGCTTTTCCGACAGATCGTGGCAGGCCTGCCATTCATTCTGACCAAAGCCGTCGATGATCTTCTTCTGCTGCATCGGTTTGAGCGGGTTGATCAACAGATGCGCTGCCTGCACGTCGGCCGCCCACGTACGATCGCTTTCAGCCTTGGCCCGCAGGTTGTCGTAAAAACTTTCCTGATTGCAGCGTTCGATCAACCTTTCCCAGAGCCAGTCCGGTTGCGGGTGCAGACCTTTGGTGTGATCCCAGCCGAACAATTGGCCGATACGGTCGAACAGCGGCACGCTCCACTCATGGTCGTTGAGCAGATGCAGCAGATTTTGTTGCCATTGCTCGCGGCGATCGAATACCTGGAGCCACGGCTGGCCGCTGTAGTGTTTGAGCAAGTTGAGGAATTCGCGCTCGCTCTGGCTTTCGAGCAGCGCCTGCAAGGCGTTTCGATAGTCGGACATCAGGCTCTCGGCGAGCATGTCGCGCTGGCGATCATTCATCAGCACTTCTTGCCAGGGGCCCAACCATCCCAACTGCTCGACGGCCCAGTGCAGTACCGGTCCGCGCAATTGTGGATGCTCAAAACATAATTGCAGCAACAGCCTTTCGAATGCCTTGGCGCAGCCTTGTTGTTGCGCCTGCTCCCAGCGCTCGCCGAGGTTGTCTGGCGATAGATCTTCAAGCAATCGCCATGCGGCCTGCGCTTCAAGACTCTGCGCGTCCGCCGCCAGCGGCTCGACACGCAGGGCGTCGTCCTTCGATGGCGGCACAAACGGCTCCGGGGCTGCCGGACTGACGGGCGAAACCTCCAGAGCGGCGAAATCCCACGCCTGGTTTTGCGCCTGGCTGGAGCTGTTGGCCAGGGCATTATCGAGCGCCAGTGCAGCAAAGGCGCTGGACGCCGTGGCGACAGCGACGTCGGCGTCCTGCTCGTCTTCCTGTTCGGCGTTTTCCAGGCGCCATTGGGCAATCGCCAGCGCGCGTTCGTAGGCTTCGCGCAAGCGCTGGAAGCCTTCGGGATCTTCATCGGGCCTGAAGGTTTTCAGCAGGCGTGCATAGCTGCGCTTGATATCGCGGACGTCAGCGTCATCGGGCAAATGCAGGAAGGACCAGCAATCCATGTCAGCGCTCCCTTATTGCCACGGCGTGCGATCAAGTTCGCTCAGGTGCCTGCTCAGCTCGGTGCGCACTTCACGAATCTGGCGCTCGTCCTGCGAGTCGAGCGCGATCTGGAATTGCTTGGCCCAATGGCCAATCTGATCGCGCAGGTCGCCCAGGCTTTCCTGGTAGAGGCGTTCGAGACGGGCACTGAGCAGCGTGTTGACCTGTTGCTCGCGCGGGTGAATCTTGAGCTGAGCGAGGTTCTGCAAGCGTTGCTGAATCTCTTCAGGCGTGAGCACGCCGGGGTTGTTTTCGATGACCAGCGAATGTTGTTGCCCGGTCAGCGGAATATTCACCTGGGCCTCCAGCAGGCCGTTGTTGTCATAGGTGAAACGCACATCGAGGGACACTTCGCCGGCCTTGCGTTTCGGCACCTTGATCGCCAGTTCGCCAAGCGCGACGTTGTCTTTGACCAGACGGCTTTCGCCCTGGAAAATCCGCACAACCACCTGCTCCTGATTGTCCTGCAAGGTGTACACGGTCTTGACCCGGCTGACCGGGACGATGCTGTTGCGCTCGATGATGGGCAGGTAGTGACCGGCCTCATAATTGCGGCCAATCTGGGTCGAAGTTTCGATGCCCAGGGTGTAGGAGCAGACGTCGGTCAGCACCACTTCTTCAAGTGCGGCCGAGCGGGCCTTGAGTGCTGCCTGAATGGCTGCGCCTTGCGCCACCACCTGATCCGGATCGAGGGTGATCGACGGAAAACGGCCGAACAATCCGGCGGCAAGTTTGCGCACCAGCGGCATCCGGGTAGTACCGCCGACCAGCAGAATCTCATCAAGGTCGCTGACCCGGATGCGTGCGTCGCGCAGAGCCCGTTCGATCGGCGCGCGCAGGCGCTCGAGCAGTGGCATGTAAAGCGTCGCCAATTCTTGCTGGGTGATGGTGTGGGTCCAGTGGCGGTCACCCAGTTGCAGCCGGAACTCGGCGCTGCTGTCCTGACCCAGAGCCTTGCGCACACGCTCAGCCTCGCGGCGCAGGGGCTGGATGACGCTGTTGCGGTCAGGGAAGTCGGCGACTGAGCGGTGCTGGTCGATAAAGTGTTCCAGCAGCACGCTGTCGAAGTCTTCGCCACCGAGGAAGTTGTCGCCGGCGCTGGCGCGGACCTCCATCACCCCTTCGAACAACTCCAGAATCGACACGTCGAACGTGCCACCCCCGAGGTCGAACACCAGGAACGAGGTTTCCTTGTCGCGTTGGTGCAGCCCATAAGCGAGGGCGGCGGCAGTCGGTTCGTTGATCAGCTTCTCGACTTTCAGCCCGGCCAGTTCGCCGGCGATCCGCGTGGCTTTGCGCTGGGCGTCGCTGAAGTAGGCCGGGACGCTGATCACCGCTTCAGTGACGGTTTCGCCATAAGCCCGTTCGACGTCTTCTTTCAGACTTTTCAGCACCAGCGCGGACAGCTCTTCCGGACGAAACGCTTTGTCTGCCAGATAGACTTCCGTGGCGCTGCCCATGTGACGCTTGAACAGCGACGCCGTCAGGCGCGGATGCGTGTGCAGACGTTCGCGCGCAGCCTGACCGACCAGAATCCGGCCCTGATCATCCAGCCCGACCACGCTCGGCGTCAGGAACTGACCGAGGGCATTGGGCACCAACTCGGAGGATTCGCCACGCCAGACGGCGACGAGACTGTTGGTGGTTCCCAGGTCAATCCCTACGATCATTGCAACAACTCCCTTGGCGCTTGGCAAAAAAATGAAACATATTTTCGGCGCGCAAGGATATTACCGAGGCTGTGATGCGGTAAAGGACGATGATGGCGCTGAGCCATTATTTGCGACAGAAAGCCATGTCGGCGTCGACACGGCGCTGTCAGGAAGGGAAGGCGGGGCGTCGACCGATTGACCGCGCCCCGCACTGATTCAAGGAATAACCGGCGGCGTATACGCCAATGTCGTCCCCAGCACCCACAGCAAGAACAGCACCAGCGGCGTGTGCACCAGCAATTGCACGAACGAGAAGCCGATCAGGTCGCGCGCCTTCAGACCGAGCACGCCCAGCAGCGGCAGCATGTAGAACGGGTTGATCAGGTTCGGCAGGGCCTCGGCGGCGTTGTAGATCTGTACCGCCCAGCCGAGGTGGTATTGCAGATCGTTGGCGACTTGCATCACGTACGGCGCTTCGATGATCCACTTGCCGCCGCCGGACGGGATGAAGAAGCCGAGAATCGCCGAGTACACGCCCATCAGCAACGCGTAGGTGTCGTGGGAGGCGATGCTGACGAAGAAGGTCGAGATGTGATGCGCCAGGGTCTGCGCATCGGCACCTTTGACCGTGGTCAGCAGCGCGGCGATCGAGCCGTACAGCGGGAACTGGATCAGCACGCCAGTGGTGGTCGGCACCGCCCGGGCCACCGCATCGAGGAAGCTGCGCGGGCGCCAGTGCAGCAGGGCACCGAGCATGATGAACAGGAAGTTATAGGTGTTCAGCCCGGAAATCGCGGTGATCGCCGGTTTGCTCGAAAACTCGTGGAACAGCCAGCCGGCGGCCAGCAGCACCAGCAAAATGATCAGCAGCGGACTGTGCTCCAGCCATTCGCCGGGCCGGGTGCGCGGTTGCAGCGGTGGCAGGTTGAACGCCGGGTCGATGCCACAATCCTTGGCATCGCGCGCAGAGTTCGGGCCGGGCGCGGTGGCGTAGGCGACGATGATAGAAATCACGATCAGCGCCAGCAGCATGGCGCCGGACTGCCAGAGGAAGATGGTTTGGGTGAACGGAATCACCCCGGTGATCGACAGGATCGCCGGCGGCAGGCTCGCCGGGTTGGCCTGCAACTGCGCCGCCGATGAGGACAGGCCCAGCGCCCAGACCGCGCCCAGGCCCAGATACGCCGCCGCACCGGCCGCGCGGTAATCCATTTTCAGATCGGTGCGGCGGGCGAGGGCGCGCACCAGCAAACCGCCGAATACCAGCGACAGGCCCCAGTTCAACAGCGAGGCGACCATCGAGATCAGCGCGACCCAGGCCACGGCAGAGCGGCCGTTTTTCGGGATGCGCGCCAGTTTGTCGATCAGCTTGACCGCCGGCGGCGAACTGGCGACGACGTAACCGCCAATCACCACGAAGGCCATTTGCATGGTGAACGGGATCAGGCTCCAGAACCCGTCGCCGAAGGCCATCGCGGCATCGGTGGGTTTGGCGCCCATCGCCAAAGTGGCCAGCGCGACAATGATCACCGCCAGTGCGGCGAATACCCAGGAGTCGGGGAACCAGCGTTCGGCAAAGCTTGAACAGCGCAAGGCAAAGCGCGCAGAGCGGCTATCTTCGATATCAACGGCCACAGGGAGTACCTCGGATTTTTATGGTTATTGTGGGTCTGCAGCACGCTGAGTGCTTTGGGTGGGAGCGGGCTTGCTCGCGAATGCGGTGTGTCAGTCGACGCTGATTTGGCTGACACAGCGCATTCGCGAGCAAGCACGCTCCCACAGGTTTTCACCAGGTGCGGCTGGAGACTGGTCTAAACAGTAAATCAAGCCTGGCTGTTTTGTGAGCTGGTTTTGCGAAACCGGGACTATGGTCTAACGGGTTGTCCCCAGGCAGATTTGCGTAGACCATGGGCGCCTTGGTTTTTTGCCTGCCAGAGTTCTTTGCCATGACTGCCCAATCCACAGCCCGACCGGCGCCATTCAGCCGTTCCGATTACAAGACCCTCGGTCTTGCGGCCCTCGGCGGGGCGCTGGAGATCTACGATTTCATCATTTTCGTGTTCTTCGCCCTGACCCTCAGCCAATTGTTCTTCCCACCGGAAATGCCCGAATGGCTGCGTCTGCTGCAAAGCTTCGGGATCTTCGTCACCGGTTATCTGGCGCGCCCGCTGGGCGGGATCCTGATGGCGCATTTCGCCGATCGCCTGGGCCGGAAAAAGGTCTTCAGCCTGAGCATCCTGATGATGGCGCTGCCGTGCCTGCTGATCGGGATCATGCCGACTTATGCACAGATCGGTTACTTCGCGCCGCTGCTGTTGCTGGCGTTGCGCATCCTGCAAGGCGCGGCGGTCGGCGGCGAAGTGCCGAGCGCCTGGGTGTTCGTCGCCGAGCACGCGCCTGCCGGGCATCGCGGTTACGCGCTGGGCTTTTTGCAGGCCGGGTTGACCTTTGGTTACTTGATTGGCGCGCTGACCGCGACTTTCCTTGCACAAGTGTTCACCCCGGCGGAAATCCTTGATTACGCCTGGCGGTATCCGTTCCTGCTCGGTGGTGTGTTCGGCGTGATCGGTGTCTACCTGCGCCGCTGGTTGAGCGAAACCCCGGTGTTCATGGCCATGGAAGCCCAGCGTGAAGCGCGGGTCGAACTGCCGTTGCGCACGGTGCTGCGCGAACATCGTCTGGCGATGTTGCCGGCGATGCTGCTGACCTGTGTGCTGACGTCGGCGGTGGTGGTGTTCGTGGTCATCACCCCGACCATGATGCAGAAAACCTTCGGCATGACCGCCAGCCACACCTTCGCCCTGAGCGCGTTGGGCATCGTCTTTCTCAACATCGGTTGTGTGATTGCCGGATTGCTGGTCGATCGCATCGGTGCCTGGCGCACGGTCATGCTTTATAGCCTGCTGCTGCCGTTGGGCATTGGTGTGCTTTATAGCTGTCTGATCATGGGCGGCAATTGGGTCGGGCTGGCGTATGCCGTCGCCGGCCTGGGCTGCGGTGTGGTCGGCGCGGTGCCATCGGTGATGGTCGGACTGTTTCCGGCGCGGATTCGCGTGTCGGGCATCTCCTTCACCTACAACATTGCCTACGCCGCGTGGGCGAGTATCACACCGCTGTTGCTGATCGGTCTGATGCCGTGGAGTCCGTGGATCTGCGTGATGTTCTGTGCGGTGATGGGCGCAGTCGGCATTGTCAGCGCGGCGTATTTCGGTTCGCGCATGAGCAGTGTCGGGCGCCAAGCCGTGGCGCCCTGTTCCTGACGAGTGTCAGGTCAGCCAGTGCCACCACAGCAACGTCCCCACCAGTCCCACCACCGAGACAATGGTTTGCAGGATCGACCAGACCCAGATCGTCTGTTTGAGTTGCAAGCCAAAGTATTCGCGAACCATCCAGAAGCCGGCGTCATTCACGTGGCAGAAGAACACGGAGCCGGCGCCAATCGCCAGCGCCACCAGTGAGCTTTGCGTCGCGGCGAGCCCCGCCATCATCGGCGCCAGAATCCCCGCTGTCGTCGTGGTCGCGACGGTCGCCGAACCCGTAGCCTGACGCAGTGCCACGGCAATCAGCCAGGCCAGCAGCAGGTACGGCATGTGCGCGCCTTCGGCGACTTTGCTGATGGTCTGGCTGACGCCGGCGTCCAGCAAGGTCTGCTTCAAGCCGCCGCCGGCACCGATGGTCAGCAGCAACACGGCAATCGGCGCCAGGCTTTTGCGCAGCGTGCCGCCGACCTGTTCGCGCGGCATGCCGTTGGCCCAACCGAGGCAGATCACCGCCGCCATCACCGCAATGCCCAGCGCCACCAACGGTTCGCCGAGGAACTTCAGCGTCAGGGCGACGCTGCTTTCGGGGGGCATCGCGACTTTCGCCAGGGTGCTGCCGAGCATCAGCAGCACCGGCAACAGAATGATCAGCAGCGACAGGCCGAAACTCGGCTGGCGCGGCGCTTTCGGCGGAGCGCTGAACAGTGCGCCGAGCTCTGCCGGCTCATCGACGTGCATGCGTTTCGACAGCCAGTTGCCGTACAGCGGCCCCGCCAGAATCACCGCCGGAATCGCGATGCTGAAGCCCAGCAACATGGTCAGCCCAAGGTCGGCATGCAATGCGCTGACCGCGATCAGCGGCCCGGGATGCGGCGGCATCAGGGCATGCAGGGTGGTCATCCCAGCCAGCGCCGGAATGGCGATTTTCAACAATGGCTGACCCGAGCGACGGGCCATGACGAAGATGATCGGCACCATCATCACCAGCCCCACTTCGAAGAACAGCGGCAGGCCGATCACCATCGCCACCAACGCCATGACCCACGGCAGGGACTTGCCTTTGCCCAGCCCGAGCAGCGTCGAGGCGATACGGTCGGCAGCGCCGGACTCGGCCATCAGTGCGCCAAGCATCGAACCCAGGGCAATGATGATCCCCGCTTCTCCGAGAATCGCCCCGGCGCCTTTGCTGAACGCCTTGGCTACGTCTTCCGGCGGCAGACCGGCGCCGACACCGGCAATGAAAGTGCCGATCAGGATCGAGAGAAAAGGTGGAAGTTTGGTGGCGCTGATCAACACGATGATCGTCGCAATCGCCAGCAGGCAGCAAAGAATCAGGCGGGTGTCATGCATCATCCAGGCAGCGGTCGATAAATCCAAAACGGCACTCCTTATCGGGCGGTTACCTGCAACATGTTGTTGCAATTTGACCTGAGAATACCTGAAGTGGCCGGGCCAGAGCGGTGGCTTTTGTAACCGGCCTGCGCGGTGATAGTCAGAGCCATGGCCTATTGAGATTATTTTTGACTGACCGGTCTCAAACGCTCTTCAGAAAAGTTTTCCAAGGCCGATGGTTAGGCTGCATCCTGCTTTCTACCTGCCTATCGGTACTTTCCCATGTTCAACAAACGCCTCAAGCAAGAGCTGGCTACGCTTCGTGAAGAACTCTCCAGCCTGCTGCAAGTGAAGGAAAGCCTGGAAAGCGAGATGCTGGTGCTGACCCTGGAACCCGATGGCCGGATTCAGTCGGTCAATCAGAACTTCCTTGGCGAGATGCTCTACAAGAGCCAGGATCTGGTGGGGCGCGCCATTGAAGATATCGTTCCGGCGCACGTGAAGGCCGACGACTTTCATCATCGTTTCAAGGCCGCACTGACCCGTGGCGAACATTTCGCCGGAGCCGTGCGCCTGTTGCGTGGTAATGGCGAAGAGGCGTGGCTGCGCTCCATCGTGCAGCCGGTGCGCTCTTCGGACGAGCGGATCAAGCATTTCTCGATCTTCTCCAGCGACCTGACCCGCACCATCGAAGCCTCCCGCGAACACGAAAACCTGATCGGCGCGTTGGTGCGTTCGACGGCGGTGATCGAGTTCGACCTCAATGGCAACGTGCTCAATGCCAACGAGCGCTTTCTGCAGGGCATGGGTTACAGCCTGGCGCAGATCAAAGGCAAACATCACCGGATGTTCTGTACGCCCGAGGAGTACAACAGCGCCGAGTACCAGAATTTCTGGCGTCGCCTGAACAACGGCGAGTTTGTCGCCAACCGCTTCAAGCGGGTCGACAGCCATGGTCGTACGGTGTGGCTGGAGGCGTCCTACAACCCGGTGGTCGATGCCAACAACAAACTGTACAAAGTGGTGAAATTCGCCACGGTGATCACCGATCAGGTCAATCGCGAACAAGCGGTAGCCGACGCGGCCAGCATTGCCTACAGCACTTCGCAGCAAACCGACAGCACCGCTCAACGTGGCACTACGGTGGTCACCGAGGCAGTGAATGTGATGCGTGATCTGTCGCGCCACATGCAGGCGGCTGGTGAGGGCATCGAGGCACTGAACGAGCAGTCGCAGGTGATCGGTACCATCGTCAAAACCATCAGCGGCATTGCCGAACAGACCAACCTGCTGGCGCTCAACGCCGCCATCGAAGCGGCTCGTGCCGGCGAACAGGGCCGGGGCTTTGCGGTGGTTGCCGACGAAGTGCGGCAACTGGCCTCACGCACCAGTCAGGCGACCGAAGAGATCGTCACTGTGGTGCGACAGAATCAGGAGATGGCGCGCAATGCTGTGGCGCTGATGACCGATGGCAAGCTTCAGGCTGAACAGGGCCTGGCACTGGCGGCGGAAGCGGGCACGGTGATCGTCGAGATCCAGGACGGCGCGCAGAAAGTGGTGGATGCGGTCGGCCAGTTTGCCAATCAACTCTCTAACTGACCTGTACTAAACCCTGTAGGAGTGAGCCTGCTCGCGATATCGGTCTGACATTCAACCTCCATGTTGATTGAACTACTGCGATCGCGAGCAGGCTCACTCCTACAGTTGAAGGTGGCGCTACAATCTTCTCCTTTTTCCCCGGAGCAGATCCCCATGAGTGCTTCCCACCGCCGCCCGGTGCCCCTGAACAAAGCCTATCGTCTGCTCAATCACGGGCCGACCGTGCTGGTCAGCGCTGCCCATGACGGCCAGCGCAACATCATGGCCGCCGCCTGGGCGATGCCGCTGGATTTCGAACCGCCGAAAGTCGCCGTCGTCCTCGACAAGTCCACCTGGACCCGCCAGTTGCTCGAAGCCTCCGGCACTTTTGTGCTCAACGTGCCGTGCGTCAATCAGGCTGACATCGTGCAAACCGTCGGCAATACCTCGGGTCTGGAAATCCAGCAGAATCAGGGGCAGGACAAGTTTCAGGCTTATGGCCTGCAAACCTTCGCCGGTGAAACCGTCGAGGCGCCGTTGCTCGAAGGCTGCGTGGCCTGGCTCGAATGCCGCTTGCTGCCCGAACCGCGCAACCACGAGCAATATGACCTGTTCCTCGCCGAAGTCATCGCCGCTCAGGCTGATGAACGGGTGTTCAGCGATGGGCGTTGGCATTTCGACGGGCACGACGGTTTGCGCACGCTGCACCACGTGGCCGGCGGGCATTTCCTGACGATTGGCGATGCGGTGGACGGTAAAATCCTGCCGGTTTGATTAGCTAGCCTCTTGCGGCAGAGGAGCACAATTTATAAGGCACAAAAAAGGCTTACCTCGCGGTAAGCCTTTTGTTTTTCCTGCGTCGCCTCAATCCCCCAACGCTTCCCCTTCACGCCGCGGATCTGCGCCACCTTCCAGCGAGGCTTTCCCTTGCGCATCCTTGACCCGCACGATCGCCTGGGTGCCGCTGGTCATGTCGATTTCATTCACAACATGTCCCTTGTCCTTCAACGCCTGAATCAACGCCGGGCTGAACTGGCCTTGTTCCAGTTCGGTCGGGCCGTTGCGGCTGCCGAAGTTGGGCAGGCTGATGGCGCTTTGCGGGTCGAGGTTCCAGTCGAGCAGGCCGACGGTGGTCTTGGCCACGTATTCGATGATCTGCGAACCGCCCGGCGAGCCGACGCTGGCGAGGAATTCGCCGCTGTTGCGGTCAAAGATCAGCGTCGGCGCCATCGACGAGCGTGGGCGTTTGCCGGGTTCGACGCGGTTGGCGACTTTCTGCCCGTGCTCTTCGGGGATGAACGAGAAGTCGGTCATCTGGTTGTTCAGCAAAAAGCCCTGCACCATCAGGTGCGAGCCGAACGCCGCTTCGATGGTGGTGGTCATCGACACCGCGCCGCCCAGATCATCCACGGCAACGACTTGCGAGGTGGAGATGCGCAGCGGCGAGCGATCCGGCGCGTAGGCCACCTGCACGCCCGGCGGTGTGCCCGGTTGGGCGCTGCCCATGCTGCGTTCGCCGATCAGGCTGGCGCGGCTGGCCAGATAACCCGGATCGACCAGACCTTTGACCGGCACCGGAACGAAATCGGTGTCGGCGACGTATTGCGCGCGGTCGGCGTAGGCCAGGCGTTCGGCTTCGGCGATCAGGTGCACGGCTTGGGGATCGGGTTCGATACCGGCCGGTTTGTTGGTTTTCACAGGTTTGAGCGGTGTCAGCGACAGACGCGGGTCGCGGCTTTCCAGCGCCTGCAAGGTGCCGAGAATCTGCGCCACGGCGATCCCGCCCGACGACGGCGGCGGCATGCCGCAGACCTGCCAGCGCTTGTAGTCGGTGCACAGCGGCGCGCGTTCCTTGGCCTGATAGCGCTGAAGATCATTCAGTGACAGGCTGCCGGGATTGGCGTGACCCTGCACCTTGGCGACGATCTCTTCGGCGATCGGGCCTTTGTACAGCGCGTCCGGGCCTTCGTTGGCGATGCGCTTGAGCACGGCGGCCAGCGCCGGGTTCTGCAGGCGCGTGCCGATGGCTTTGACGCTGCCGTCGCGGTTGAGGAAGTAGGCGGCCATGTCCGGTGATTTACGGATCACCGGGTCGGATTCCAGCAGCGAATGCAGGCGCGGTGAAATCGCAAAGCCCTGCTCGGCGAGTTTGATCGCCGGCTCGAACAGCGTGGCCCACGGCAGGCGACCGTGTTGTTTGTGTGCCATTTCCAGCGCACGCAGCACGCCCGGAGTACCCACCGAGCGCCCGCCGATCTGCGCCTGCGGGAATGGCATCGGTTTGCCGTCGGCCTGCAGGAACAGCTTCTCGGTGGCACCCGCCGGGGCGGTTTCGCGTCCGTCGTAGGTGCGCACCTGTTTGCCGTCCCACAACACGATCATCGCACCGCCACCGATCCCGGAGGATTGCGGCTCGACCAGGGTCAGCACTGCTTGCATGGCAATCGCCGCATCAATCGCCGAACCACCCTTGCGCAGCATCTCGCGACCGGCCTCGGCGGCCAGCGGATTGGCGGCAGCGGCCATGTGTTGACTGGCGTGGCGAGTCTGCAGATCGGTGCGGTAACCGGAAGCGGCCTCCGGCGCCAGCGGCAAGGTCGAGGAGGGCGGGGCGTTGCACGCGGTGAGGGTCAGCGCGCTGATGATCAGCGTCAGGGCAGGCAGGCGAAAGCGGCTCAGGGGCAGGGCTGGAAACACGTGGGGCTCTCCGTCCATGGGGTGAAAGGTCTGACGGACTTTATCGACCGCTCGGTCGCGACGCAAACCGGTGGGCATTATTGTCTTTCTTTTCCGGGCGGATGTTCGCTAGGGTCAAACTCAATAGAACGACCGCAAATATCCCCCTGTAGGAGTGAGCCTGCTCGCGATGGCGTCATAACATTCAACATCCAAGTTGACTGACCCACCGCTATCGCGAGCAGGCTCACTCCTACAAAGGTCAAGCCATAAAAAACACAAGAGGCCGATATGCACAGCGAGTTTCCAACCGAGTCCAGTTACCGCGATCAACGCGAACAGTTTCTGACCGCCGCCCAAGCTGCCGGAGCCACGCTCACCTCCTACGCACATCCGCGTTGCGGCCCCTTTGGCGAGCCCCTGAGCACCGATGTCGCGGTGCTCGGTAATCCGCAGGCAAAGCGCCGGCTGGTGGCGCTCAGCGGCACTCACGGAGTCGAGGGCTATTACGGTTCGGATTGCCAGATCGACTGGCTGAAGACTTTCGTGCCGGGCTCGCTGCCCAAGGATGTCGCGGTAGTGATGATTCACCTGATCAACCCCTGGGGTACGGCGTGGCTGCGGCGGGTCAACGAAGACAATATCGACCTCAACCGCAATCACCTGGATTTCGCAGGATCGCTACCGGACAACCGCGCCTACGCCACGCTGCACGAGATCTACGCCTGCACCGATTTGCACGGCCCCGAGCGTAAGCGCACCGATGCCTTGCTCGAAGCGCAGATTGCCGAACACGGCTGGCCGGCGGTGATGTCGATTGTCGAGGGCGGTCAGCATAGCCATCCCGATGGACTGTTCTATGGCGGCCGCGCGCCGAGTTGGTCGAATCGCACGTTGCATCAGATCATCGACGCCCATGTGGCTGGCGCTGAAACCGTCATGTGCTTCGACCTGCACACCGGGGCAGGGGAGTACGGGCATCCGATGTTGCTGACCATCACCCAGGCGCCTTATCCGGCGTTGGCGCAAGCACAGTCGATCTACGGCCCATGGTTGTACACCTTGCACACCGGCGCCGAAACGTTGAGCGAAACCGGTGTCGCCGCGACGGCTACCGGCTACACCTCACAGGCATTGCTCAATGCGTTGCCGGGCGTGCAACTGATGCCGTTCGTGATCGAATGCGGAACGTATCCGGGGCCGGAGGTGCATCGTTATTTGCGCGATGATCACTGGTTGCATCTGCATGGCGATCCGCTGGATGCGACGGGGCGGGCGATCAAGTTGAAACTGCTGGAGCAGTTCTATCCGGCCGATCCGGATTGGCGGGCGATGGTCGGGTTGCGTACTCGGCAGATCTGGGCGAAGGGGCTGATGGCCCTGTCGGCAGAGCAGACCTGAATAGGTCAGGATTGGCATTGTGGTTAGGGATTTATCTCCTCACCACAGAGGGCGGTTTTCTCGAGGCATAAAAAAACGGCCTACCTTTCGGTAAGCCGTTTTTAGTACTTGGTGGCTACACAGGGACTTGAACCCCGGACCCCAGCATTATGAATGCTATGCTCTAACCAACTGAGCTATGTAGCCAAGTGGCGCGCATTATTCCCCTGAAATGGAAAAGCGTCAAGCGTAAATTTAAAATATTTCTTCTTATTTTCAACCGCTTATCCTCCGACCCCGGAAATCGGGGCTGGGCAGGGCGTCAACGCAGCTGGAATCTCGCGGTATTGGCGCTCAACGCATGGCTGCCTTGGCTCAGCGTGTCCGCTGCGAGGTTCACCGCCCGCGCACCTTCAAGCAAACGCATCGCCGCCTGATCGACCTGCTGGATATTGCCGCTGACTTCATCGGCGGTGCTCGCCTGTTCCTCAACGGCGGTGGCGATCTGCGCCAGGGTGTCAGTGACACTTTGCACCGCGCTGGCGATTTCGCCGAGACGTTCACCAAGACCGGTCACGGCTTCGGCATCCGATTGCGCCTGGCCGCATGCAGCTTCCATCAGGCTCACCGCCTCGTTGACCGTAGCGCGGAGGCTATCGACGGTGCCGGCAATCTGCGCAGTGGACGATTGCGTGCGCTGCGACAGGCTGCGCACTTCATCGGCGACCACGGCAAATCCGCGTCCCTGTTCGCCAGCGCGTGCCGCCTCGATCGCAGCGTTGAGCGCCAGCAGGTTGGTCTGCTCGGCGACGCCACGAATGGTGTCGACCACCAGTTGAATCTGCTGGCCCTGTTCGCTGACTCGACCGAGTGCCGCTGCGGTTTCGTTGAGGCGTTGATTGAGCTGCTGAATGCTCGCCGTGGTGCGCTGGCTGTCGCGGCTACTGTCGGCGGCGATGCGCCGGGTGTGCTGGGCGCTGCCGGACGCCTGTTCGCAACTCTGCGCCACACCTTGCGAAGTGGCGGCCAGTTGCGTGGCAGCGGCGGCGATCTGGCTGATCTGCAATTGCTGCGCCTCGACTTCGCTCAGCGCGCCGCTGGAATGCTCGTTGAGGCTGCGCACCGCGTGGCTCAGTTGTGAGGTTTCGTGATCGACCCCGAGCATGCTCGCGCGCAGTTGCACCACCGCGACGTTGAGCGCGGTGCTGATCGCCGCCAGCTCATCGCGGCCCACCACCGGCACTTGCAGGCTGAGATTGCCGTCACGCAGGGCCTCGGCCAGCAGGGTGATGCCGCTGGCGCTGCGGCGGATCGAAGCCTGCAGGCAGACGAACAGGTACAGCGCCGCCAGCAACAGGCAACCGAAGATCGCCGCGACTACGATGAACTGGCGAATCGCCGAGGCGTGGTAGGCGTCCAGACGCTGATCCAGCGACAGCAGCGATTGCTGGCGCAACGAGGCGAGATCACCCAGCAGAGCATCGAGGCTGCGTTCGAAGTCTTCAGGCTTGAGGGTAATGCTGCCGCCGAACACGCCGTCATCCAGCACTTTCAGCCCTGCGTCCAGACGCTTGAGGCTGTCGTGGTATTGACCGGCCCAGGTTTGCAGATCGCTCGGCATGCGCGCTTCGAGCAGGCCTGCCGTTTTGACAAGCTGCTCGCGGGCGTCGCCGATGCGGCCGCGCAGGTCGCGCAGTTGCAAGCGACTTTGCAGGGTGAATTGTCCCGAGACCACCGAAGCCTGGCCGACGGCGGCGAGTCGACCCACGCGCTCGATCAGATCCGGTGCGTGCTGCGTGGAGATCTGCGTCAGCAGATAGGTCTCCAGCCATGGCGCCAGCGTCAGGCGGTTGTCCATGACGATTTGCTCGCGCAAGGCTTGCAGGGCGCTGAGAGCATTGGTGAAACGGTCGTAACCGTCCGGCCACCAACCGACGCCGCTCAGGCTTTTCGAATCCAGACCGCCGAGCGCGGTTTGCAGGGCTTGATAGCGGGCGAGGGTTTCGCCTTCGGCACCTTCATTTTTCAGCGCGTTGCCCAAATCACTGGTGGCTTGCTGGACGGCTGGTTGAATCGCGTCAAACGCCGCCATGGCGGCGAGGGTCGCCGGGGTCGGCTGGCGATTGGTTTCGGTGGCGCGCCAACGGGCGGCGCGGTCACGCTGGGCGGCGAGCAGGTTGTCCAGCGCATCGAGGCTGAGCAACTGGCGTACGCCGGCACGCTCGCCGGAAATCAGATTGAGCTTGTTGCGATAGTCCTGGCCAATCATCAACAGGCTGCCGGCCAACGGCAGAATGAACAGCAGAAACAACAACTGGAATTTACGCGCGAATCCAAACCGCCCCAGCAATTTGATCCCCGGTGACAAGAAAGCCTGCATGCCTCATGACTCCTCTGGACACCACGCACCAATGGCGTGCATCGCGGTCGTGCGACCTCGATGTCGTGCCCTGCTAAAAGGCCTCGAAAGTTCACTCTCGCCCGCTCTGTAGGCCGGCTCTGTAGCGAAACTTCCCATTCTCGGAGGCCTTTGTAAGGCCGCCGCGTTCGAGGGGAGAAGCAAGGCAAGATTCAGACCATGGCGTTGCGCTATCACTTCGCGTGCGACGGTCAGTCAGTTAGTTAGCTGGCTAAGGGGATGGCGCTGGCGCACCGAAAAATGGCACATTGACGCACCTGCCTGCGTGCACCCATCTGCTGTACGGAAACTTTCATGGCTATCAGCAACGCTCAGACCGCCGCTGCCTCGGCGTCCGCTCCTCCCCAAAGCAGCCCGTTGGTGATGCGTATCATCGGCGCGGTGGCGCTGGCGCATTTGATCAACGACCTGATTCAGTCGGTGCTGCCGTCGATCTATCCGATGCTCAAAGCCAACTATGGCTTGAGCTTCACCCAGGTCGGCCTGATCACGCTGACCTTCCAATTGACCGCGTCGCTGTTGCAGCCGTGGGTCGGTTATCACACTGACCGCCATCCGAAACCGTGGCTGTTGCCGGCAGGTTCGATCTGCACGCTGATTGGCATCGTGATGATGTCGGTGGTCGGCAGTTTTCCATTGATTCTGTTGGCGGCGGCGCTGATCGGTATCGGCTCCTCGACCTTTCATCCCGAGGCTTCGCGGATCGCGCGGTTGGCCTCGGGCGGACGCTTTGGTCTGGCGCAATCGACCTTCCAGGTCGGTGGTAACGCCGGTTCTGCGTTCGGCCCGTTGCTGGCGGCAGCGATCATCATTCCGTTCGGTCAGGGCAACGTGGCGTGGTTCGGTCTGTTCGCGGTGTTTGCGCTGTTCGTGCTGTATCGCATCAGCCGCTGGTACGCCCATCACCTGAACCTGTTCAAGCTCAAGGCCGGGCAGGCGGCGACTCACGGGTTGTCGAAGGGCAGGGTGATCAGTGCGCTGGTGGTGTTGGGGCTGTTGGTGTTTTCCAAGTATTTCTACATGGCCAGCCTCACCAGCTATTTCACCTTTTACCTGATCGAGAAGTTCGACCTGTCGGTGGCCAGTTCACAGCTGCACCTGTTCCTGTTTCTCGGCGCGGTGGCGGCGGGGACGTTCTTTGGCGGGCCGATCGGCGACAAGATCGGGCGTAAGGCGGTGATCTGGTTTTCGATCCTCGGCGTGGCGCCGTTCACGTTGCTAATGCCGCACGTCGATCTGTTCTGGACCACTGCCCTCAGCGTGGTGATCGGCTTCATTCTCGCCTCGGCGTTCTCGGCGATTGTGGTTTACGCGCAGGAACTGGTGCCGGGCAATGTCGGGATGATCGCCGGGGTGTTCTTCGGCTTGATGTTCGGGTTTGGCGGGATTGGCGCGGCGCTGCTTGGGCATCTGGCGGATGTGCACGGGATCGAGTACGTGTATTTCCTGTGCTCTTTTTTGCCGTTGTTTGGCGTGCTGGCGATCTTCCTGCCGCGCACCAAAAAAACCTGACCTACACAATTCCAACGGTGGGAGCGGGCTTGCTCGCGAATGCGGTATATCAGTCGATATTAATGTGGCTGACCCACCGCCTTCGCGAGCAAGCCCGCTCCCACAGGGGGATTGGTGGTGTTGCAAACAAATCTGTAAGGCACAAAAAAGCCGCGTATCAAACGCGGCTTTTTCTTGGGCGTGTCGCTTACACGTTGAAGCGGAAGTGCATCACGTCGCCGTCTTTGACGATGTAGTCCTTGCCTTCCAGGCGCCATTTACCGGCTTCCTTGGTACCGGCTTCGCCCTTGTACTGGATGAAGTCGTTGTAGGCGATGACTTCGGCGCGGATGAAGCCTTTTTCGAAGTCGGTGTGGATCACGCCAGCAGCTTGTGGTGCGGTGGCACCGACGCGGACGGTCCAGGCGCGGACTTCTTCGACACCGGCGGTGAAGTAGGTCTGCAGGTGCAGCATTTCGTAGCCGGCGCGGATCACGCGGTTCAGGCCAGGCTCTTCCAGGCCCAGAGCCTCGAGGAACATGTCTTTCTCTTCGCCGTCATCGAGCTCGGCGATTTCCGCTTCGATCTTGTTGCACACCGGAACCACCATGGCGCCTTCTTCTTCGGCGATGGCCTTGACCACGTCCAGGTGCGGGTTGTTCTCGAAACCGTCTTCAGCGACGTTGGCGATGTACATGACCGGTTTGGTGGTCAGCAGGTGGAAGCCCTTGATCACCGACTTTTCGTCAGCGCTCATGTTCTTCATCAGGCTGCGCGCCGGCTTGGCCTCGGTGAAGTGCGCGATCAGTTGCTCAAGCAGAGCTTTCTGAACCACGGCGTCCTTGTCACCGCCCTTGGCGTTGCGCGCGACTTTCTGCAGTTGCTTCTCGCAGCTGTCGAGGTCGGCGAAGATCAGTTCCAGGTCGATGATTTCGATGTCGCGTTTCGGGTCGACGCTGTTGGACACGTGGATCACGTTGTCGTCTTCGAAGCAGCGCACCACGTGAGCGATGGCGTCGGTTTCGCGGATGTTGGCCAGGAACTTGTTGCCCAGACCTTCACCTTTCGACGCGCCGGCCACCAGGCCTGCGATGTCGACGAATTCCATGGTGGTCGGCAGGATGCGCTTTGGATTGACGATGGCCGCCAGGGCTTCCAGACGTGGATCCGGCATCGGCACGATGCCGCTGTTCGGCTCGATGGTGCAGAAGGGGAAGTTCTCGGCCGCGATCCCGGATTTGGTCAGGGCGTTGAACAGGGTGGACTTGCCGACGTTAGGCAAGCCGACGATGCCGCAATTGAATCCCATGGTGTTTCCCCTCGGATTAGAGTCAGGCCTTCTGGCTGTGCAGGTTTTTCATCGCGCGGTTCCATTCACCGGCGAGGATATCCGGCAGCACGCCGAGGGCAAAGTCGATGCTGGCATCGAGTTTTTCCTGTTCGGCGCGTGGCGCACGACCCAGGACGAAATTTGAAACCATACTGGCGACGCCCGGGTGGCCGATGCCAAGCCGCAGGCGGTAGAAAGTATTCTGATTGCCCAGTTGCGCGATGATGTCGCGCAACCCGTTGTGACCGCCATGGCCACCGCCCTGTTTGAGCTTGGCGACGCCCGGAGGCAGGTCGAGTTCGTCGTGCGCCACCAGGATTTCTTCAGGCTTGATGCGGAAGAAACCGGCGAGTGCCGCCACGGCCTGGCCGCTGCGGTTCATGTAGGTGGTGGGAATCAGCAGACGAACATCCTGACCCTGATGCGAGTAGCGTCCGGTCAGGCCGAAATATTTGCGATCGGGCACAAGGTTGACACCTTGCGCGGCAGCGATGCGCTCAACAAAAAGGGCCCCTGCGTTATGCCGGGTCTGTTCGTATTCAGCGCCTGGATTACCCAGGCCAACGATCAGTTTGATGGCAGTCACGATAGGGGCCCTTCCTTGGAGTGGTGGTTAACATCGCCGCGATCAGTGAAGGCGGCGAAAGTGGACGAAAATTGCTCATTTACCATGAATGTAAACTCCGCGTTCCCGCCCGCTTTCTCGCTACGTTCCAGTCCGCGATGTTTCACTCACTCCGACGAACAGAGTGAAATTACTCTGCTGCGCCTTCTTCGGTAGCTTCTGGAGCAACACGTGGAGCGTGGACGTTGGCTACTGCCTTGTCATCGCCGTGTGCCAGAGCAACGAACTCGACACCTTTAGGAGCTTTGAGGTCCGACAGGTGAACGATGGTGCCGATTTCAGCGTCAGCCAGGTCGACTTCGATGAACTCAGGCAGGTCTTTTGGCAGGCAGGAAACTTCGATCTCGGCAACAACGTGCGAGATTTCGCCGCCTTTCTTCACTGGAGCAGCTTCGTTGATGAAGTGCACAGGAACGATAGCGGTCAGTTTCTGGCCAGCTACAACGCGTACGAAGTCAGCGTGCATCACGTGGCCTTTGGCCGGGTGACGTTGCAGGGCTTTGATCACGACGTTTTGTTTCTTGCCACCAACGTTCAGCTCGATGATGTGGCTGTAAGCCGCTTCGTTTTCGAGCAGTTTGGCAACTTCTTTGGCCAGCATGCTGATGGATTCAGGGGCTTTGTCGCCACCGTAAACAACAGCTGGAACCAGAGCGGCGAGACGACGCAGGCGGCGGCTCGCACCTTTCCCCAGGTCGGAACGCACTTCAGCATTCAGAGTAAAATCGTTCATTTTGTATCTCCAAAATAGCCATGACCGAGTGGCGTTTGCGACCAGCGCCAAACACGGTATGGGCAAAAAAGCCCCGCCCCGACAGGAATGCCGGGGCGGGGCGCTTTTCGTCAACGAGACATTTCGAGAAGGGCAGGGCCCTTAACGGAACATCGCGCTGATCGATTCTTCATTGCTGATGCGGCGAACCGCTTCGGCAACAACCGGTGCGATATCCAGTTGACGGATACGTGCACAGGCTTGTGCTGCAGCGGACAGCGGGATGGTGTTAGTCACCACCAGCTCGTCCAGCACGGAATTTTCGATATTCTCGATGGCCCGGCCCGACAGCACAGGGTGTGTGCAGTAGGCAAAGACCTTGGCTGCGCCATGCTCTTTCAGGGCCTTGGCCGCGTGGCACAGAGTGCCGGCGGTATCGACCATGTCATCGACCAGAATGCAGGTACGCCCTTCGACATCACCGATGATATGCATCACTTCAGAGTGATTGGCTTTCTCACGGCGTTTGTCGATGATCCCGAGATCCACGCCCAGGGATTTGGCAACGGCCCGTGCACGCACGACGCCACCAATGTCCGGGGACACGATCATCAGGTTTTCGAAGCGCTGATCTTCAATGTCATCCACCAGAACCGGGGAGCCGTAGATGTTATCTACCGGAATATCGAAGAAGCCCTGAATCTGGTCAGCATGCAGATCAACCGTGAGAACACGGTCGATGCCGACTACGGTGAGCATGTCAGCAACGACTTTCGCGCTGATAGCCACACGTGCGGAACGCGGACGGCGATCCTGACGGGCATAACCAAAATAAGGAATAACAGCAGTAATACGAGTAGCCGAGGAGCGGCGGAAGGCATCAGCCATCACTACCAGTTCCATCAGGTTATCGTTGGTCGGAGCGCAAGTCGGCTGAATAATGAAAACGTCTTTACCGCGAACGTTTTCATTGATCTCGGCAGTAATTTCGCCGTCGGAGAATTTACCGACAGAGATGTCACCGAGAGGGATATGCAGCTGACGTACAACACGCCGAGCCAGATCGGGGTTAGCGTTCCCCGTAAAGACCATCATCTTGGACACGCGCAGTACCTAGAGGCTGAGGGTAACCTGGATGAGTATAGAAAATGGCAGGGGCGGCTGGATTCGAACCAACGCATGGCAGGATCAAAACCTGCTGCCTTACCGCTTGGCGACGCCCCTGTATCTGTTGCTTCAAGTGCCTGGCACTTGATTCCTTTTAGAGCAGACTTTGCAGCTTGCGATGCAACATCGAAACGTTGCTTCCTTTCGCTACAAACCCTGTAAGGGTCTCTGTCAGAAGGGCCGAGACTTTATCAGCTTCAGCTTTGCTTGGGAAGCCCCCAAACACACAACTTCCAGTTCCGGTGAGTTTCGCTTCGGTAAATTTACCTAACAAATCCAATGCGTTACGTACTTCTGGATAACGCCTTGCAACCACCGGCAAGCAGTCATTTCGACTGTTTCCCTCGGGAACGGGGCGCACTTTAATGGGCGGCGTGTTACGTGTCAACAAAGGATCGGAAAAAATTTCTGCCGTACTTACAGAGACTTGCGGCACGAGCACCAGATACCACGGTTCTTCGGGGTCGACCGGGGTCAGTTTCTCGCCCACGCCTTCGGCAAATGCCGCGTGACCACGGACGAAAACCGGCACGTCAGCGCCGAGCGACAGGCCCAGTGCGGCGAGGCGATCTTCATCCCAGCCCAGTTGCCACAAGTGATTGAGGCCGAGCAGGGTGGTCGCCGCGTTGGAGCTGCCGCCACCGATGCCGCCGCCCATGGGCAGCACTTTGTCGATCCAGATGTCGATGCCGAGTGTGCAGCCGGACTGTTGCTGCAGCATTTTTGCCGCACGCACGATCAGGTTGCTGTCGTGGGGCACGCCAGCGAATTCGGTGTGCAGATGAATCAAGCCGTCATCGCGCACGGCGAAGGTGATTTCGTCGCCGTAATCGACAAACTGAAACAGCGTCTGCAATTCGTGGTAGCCGTCCGCGCGGCGCCCGAGAATGTGCAGCATCAGGTTGAGCTTGGCCGGCGACGGCAGCGTCAGGCGTGGAGCGGTCATGCTTTATTGCCCCAATTTACGCGGTTGCCAGGTCTTGATCACCAGCGTCACGTCCAGATCGGTGCCATGCAGCTTGATCCGCTCGGGCAGCCAGTAACCGTTTTGCTCGGCGTAGCTGAGGTACTCGACCTTCCAGCCGTCCTGTTCCAGATTGGCCAGGCGACTGTCGTTATCGAGGGTCAGACGGCTTTTGCTGCTGGGGGCCGGCAGGCCACGGACCCACCAGGCCAGATTGGAGACCGGCAGCTTCCAGCCGAGTTGCTCTTCGAGCAGCGCTTCCGGCGACTCGGAGTCATAGCGGCCCTGATTGGCGACTTCCAGCGAAACCTTGCCCGGGCGCCCGGTCAGACGTGCCGCGCCACGACCCAGCGGGCCGGACAGGCGAATGTCGTAGTAGTCCTGGCGTTGCAGCCAGAACAGCGTGCCGCTACCGGAATCTTTCGGTGCGCGAATGCCGATCTTGCCGTCGATCTGCCAGCCGTCGAGGCCGGTCAGTTGTTGTTTGTTCGCGGCCCACTGAGCCGGACTGCCGTGGCCCTCGACCGATTCGCGAGCGCCGAAACCCGCGCAACCGGAGAGCAGGACGATGAAGCTGAAAACAATAACGTGGCGCAAAAACATGAGTTAAAGAGTCTCGGATCCGGTCAGGCGCTTGATGGTGCTGCGCAGGATGGTGCTGTCGGGCTGATCTTTGAGGTACTTGCCCCAGACTTGTTTGGCCTCACGCTGATTGCCCTTGACCCACAGAACTTCGCCCAGGTGCGCGGCGACTTCGTGGTCCGGGAAACGCTCGAGCGCCTGACGCAGATATTTCTCGGCGTCGTCCAGATTGCCCATGCGGAAATTCACCCAGCCGAGGCTGTCGAGTACCGCCGGGTCTTCCGGATTGATCTGGTGCGCCTGTTCGATCAGGGCCTTGGCTTCAGCGTAGCGGGTGGTGCGATCGGACAGGGTGTAGCCCAGCGCATTGAGCGCCATGGCGTTGTCCGGGTCGCGCTTGATGATCAGGCGCAGGTCTTTTTCCATCTGTGCCAGATCATTGCGTTTTTCCGCGAGCATGGCCCGGGTGTAGAGCAGATTCAGATCGTCCGGGTATTGCTGCAAGGCTTTATCCAGGGTTTTCCAGGCCTTGTCGTCCTGTTTGTTGGCCGACAGGGTTTCGGATTCGATCAGATACAGCTGGATCGCGTAATCCGGCTGGGCATCGCGTTCGGCCGCCAGTTTGCTCTGGGCTTCGGCGGTCTTGCCGTTGTTCATCAGAATATCGGCCTGACGCAGTTGCGCCGGCAGATAGTCATTGCCAGGGCCGACCTGCGCGTATTCGATCAGCGCGCCCTGCGGGTCGTTGCGTTCTTCGGCGATGCGACCGAGGTTCAGGTGCGCCGAGTCAACGTGGCTTTCCCGGGCGATCAGGTCTTCCAGGTAACCCTTGGCCTCGTCCCAGGCCTTGGCTTCCAGGCACACCAGTGCCAGCGAATAACGCAGTTCGTCATCTTCCGGGTATTGCTGAACGAGGGTGGAGAACTCGACCTTGGCGTCATCCATCCGGTCCTGTTCAACCAGCGTGCGCGCATAAGTCAGGCGCAGGCGTTTGTCGTCCGGGTATTTCTTGATGCTTTTCCGCAACAGCGGCAGGGCTTCGTCGCCACGATTCATGGTTTGCAGCAGACGCGCGCGCAGCAGGATCGGCGCAATCTCGCCTTCTTCCGGCGGGTTGTCTTCGAGCAGTGTCAGGGCGGCTTTATTGTCGCCGTCCTGTTGCAGCAGCAGGGCCTTGCCGAAAATCAGCTGGCTGTTCTTCGGGTGGCGCTGCAGCAGACGGTCGAAACTTTTCATCAGGCCGTTGCGGGTTTCCTGATCGGTATCGGCGGCCGACAGCGCGAGGAAGTCGAAATGGGTGTCGCCCTTGCCCTGCAGGACTTTCTCCATATAAACCATGGAGTCGTCATAACGCCCGGCGCGGGCCAGTTGCACGGCGGCGGCGCGTTGCGCTTCGAGGTCGTCCGGGGCGTTTTTTGCCCAGATCAGTGCGGTGTCCAGCGCAGGCTGGTCGGCACCGAGGTATTCGGCGATGCGGAACGCGCGCTCGGAAACCCCCGGGTCCTGAGTATTGATCGCCTGGGTCACGTAGTTGTCCAGGGCAATGTCGAACCGATTGCGCTGGCCGGCGAGTTCGGCGCTCAGCAGGCTGAAAACGGTTTCCTCGCTGAACGAGCTGTAAACCTTGGGTTTTTCAGGCGTGGACGCGGTGTCTTCGACCGGCGGGGTACCGTCCGGCGAAACGGGTGCCATGGCCTGGCAGCCGCTGAGGAAGACAAAAGCAAGGAGCAACGCGGAAGATCTATTCATATAGGAAGAGGACGACTAACCTGCGGTCGGATCATCATGACACAAGCCTTCGGCCAAACATAACCGAGTCTCGAATGTGGCCTTTATAGTGGCCGACAATTGGGACAATAGTCAGCGGTAGTTGTTCTGAATCTGACGAAGTAGGACAATTGCCGGCTTCACGTCACCATCAGCGACCTTGAATGGCCTTCCTTGCACTCGGTATTAACCACAAGACTGCTTCAGTAGACGTCCGCGAGCGCGTGGCCTTTACCCCTGAGCAGCTGGTGGAGGCCTTGCAGCAGCTCTGCCGACTCACCGACAGCCGCGAAGCTGCGATCCTCTCCACCTGCAATCGCAGTGAGCTGTATATAGAACAGGATCAGGTTTCGGCTGATCTGGTTCTGCGCTGGCTGGCCGATTATCACCATTTAAGCCTCGATGAGCTGCGCGCGAGTGCTTATGTGCATGAAGATGATGCGGCAGTTCGTCACATGATGCGCGTCGCCTCCGGGCTCGACTCGCTGGTGCTGGGCGAACCGCAGATTCTCGGCCAGATGAAATCGGCTTACGCCGTGGCTCGCGAGGCCGGGACCATCGGCCCGCTGCTGGGGCGGCTGTTTCAAGCGACGTTCAATGCCGCCAAGCAAGTGCGTACCGACACCGCCATCGGCGAAAACCCGGTGTCCGTGGCGTTTGCCGCCGTCAGCCTGGCCAAACAGATTTTCAGTGATTTGCAGCGCAGCCAGGCTCTGTTGATCGGCGCCGGCGAGACCATCACGCTGGTCGCCCGCCATTTGCACGAGCTGGGGGTCAAGCGCATCGTGGTCGCCAACCGTACGCTGGAGCGTGCCAGCCTGCTGGCCGAGCAGTTCGGCGCGCACGCGGTGCTGCTCTCGGACATTCCGGCGGAACTGGTGCGCAGCGATATCGTGATCAGTTCGACCGCCAGCCAGTTGCCGATCCTCGGCAAGGGCGCGGTGGAAAGCGCGCTGAAGCAGCGCAAGCACAAACCGATCTTCATGGTCGACATCGCCGTACCCCGCGACATCGAGCCGGAAGTCGGCGAACTCGACGACGTTTACCTGTACAGCGTCGATGATCTGCACGAAGTGGTTGCCGAGAACCTCAAAAGTCGTCAGGGCGCAGCCCAGGCGGCGGAAGAGATGGTCTCGGTCGGCGCCGACGATTTCATGGTGCGTCTGCGTGAGCTGGCGGCGGTCGATGTGCTCAAGGCTTATCGGCAACAAAGCGAACGCCTGCGCGACGAGGAGCTGCAAAAAGCCCTGCGTCTGCTGGCCAACGGCGGCAACGCCGAAGATGTGCTCGGGCAACTGGCCCGCGGCCTGACCAATAAACTGTTGCATGCGCCCAGCGTGCAATTGAAAAAGCTTTCTGCCGAAGGCCGCCTCGATGCGCTGGCCATGGCCCAGGAACTCTTTGCCCTCGAGGGCTCACCGGATAGTTTTTCGGATAAAAAACCGCAATGAAAGCGTCACTGCTCAACAAGCTGGACACCCTCCAGGACCGTTTCGAGGAACTGACCGCGCTGCTCGGCGACGGCGAAGTCATTGCCGATCAAGCCAAATTCCGCGCCTATTCCAAGGAATACGCCGAACTCGAGCCGGTGGTACACGGCTACAAAAAGCTGCTCGGCGTACAAAGTGATCTTGAAGGCGCCCAGGCGCTGCTCAAGGACAGCGACCCGGACATGCGTGAAATGGCCGTGGAAGAAGTCCGCGAAGCCAAGGAATTGCTGATCAGGCTGGAAGATGATCTGCAGCGCATGTTGCTGCCCAAGGATCCCAATGACGGTCGTAACGTCTTTCTCGAAATTCGCGCCGGTACCGGTGGCGACGAAGCGGCGATCTTCTCCGGCGATCTGTTCCGCATGTACTCGCGTTACGCCGAACGACGTGGCTGGCGCGTGGAGATTCTTTCGGAAAACGAAGGCGAGCACGGTGGCTATAAAGAAGTCATCGCCCGCATTGAAGGCGACAACGTTTACGGCAAGCTGAAATTCGAGTCCGGCGCGCACCGCGTACAGCGTGTACCCGCCACCGAATCCCAGGGCCGTATCCACACCTCGGCCTGCACCGTGGCGGTGTTGCCCGAACCGGACGAGCGCGAAGCCATCGAGATCAACCCGGCGGATCTGCGTGTCGACACTTACCGCTCCTCCGGGGCCGGTGGTCAGCACGTCAACACCACCGACTCGGCGATCCGCATCACGCACATACCGACTGGCACCGTCGTCGAGTGTCAGGAAGAACGTTCCCAGCACAAGAACCGTGCCCGGGCGATGGCCTGGCTGTCGGCCAAACTCAACGATCAGCAAACCGCAGCGGCGGCGAATGCGATTGCCAGCGAGCGTAAGTTGCTGGTCGGTTCCGGTGACCGTTCCGAGCGCATTCGCACGTACAACTTTGCCCAGGGCCGGGTCACCGACCATCGCGTCAACCTGACCCTGTACTCCCTCGATGAAATTCTCGCCGGTGGCGTTGAAGCGGTGATCGAGCCTTTACTGGCCGAATACCAGGCCGACCAACTTGCAGCGATAGGTGAATAAATGACCATCATTGCCAGTCTGTTGCGCGCTGCCGAATTGCCGGACTCGCCCACCGCGCGCCTGGATGCCGAATTGCTCCTGGCAGCGGCACTGGGCAAATCGCGAAGCTTCCTGCACACCTGGCCCGAGCGCATCGTACCCAGCGAAGCGGTGCTGATTTTTACCGAGTACCTGCAACGGCGTCGAAGTGGCGAGCCGGTGGCCTACATCCTTGGTCAGCAGGGGTTCTGGAAGCTCGATCTGGAAGTGGCGCCGCACACTCTGATCCCGCGCCCGGACACCGAGTTGCTGGTCGAGGCCGCACTGGAACTGCTGGCGGCAACGCCGGCGAAAGTCCTCGATCTGGGCACCGGCAGCGGCGCGATTGCCCTGGCCCTGGCCAGCGAACGCCCGGCGTGGAACGTCATGGCGGTGGATCGTGTGCTGGAAGCCGTGGCCCTCGCCGAACGCAACCGTCAGCGTTTGAACCTGAGCAACGCCACGGTGCTGAGCAGTCACTGGTTCAGCGCCCTCGCAGGCCAGCGTTTCCATCTGATCATCAGCAATCCGCCGTACATTGCGGCTGCCGATCCGCATCTGGTCGAGGGCGACGTGCGCTTCGAACCGGCCAGTGCGCTGGTGGCCGGTGTCGACGGGCTCGACGATCTGCGCCTGATCATCGCCCAGGCCCCGGATCATCTGGAAGCCGGCGGCTGGCTGATGCTCGAACACGGCTATGATCAAGCCGAAGCCGTGCGTGATCTGTTGCTCACCCGTGGTTTTGAACAAGTCCACAGCCGCACCGATCTGGGCGGCCATCAACGGATCAGCCTGGGGCGCCTGCCGTGCTGAATGATCAGGAATTGCTGCGCTACAGCCGGCAGATTCTGCTGCAACACATCGATATCGATGGGCAACTGAAGCTGAAAGACAGCCGTGTGCTGATTGTCGGCCTTGGCGGTCTCGGCGCCCCGGTCGCGCTGTATCTGGCGGCGGCCGGTGTCGGTGAGTTGCATCTGGCGGATTTCGACACGGTCGACCTGACCAACCTGCAACGCCAGATCATTCATGACACCGACAGCGTCGGCATGAGCAAGGTCGACTCGGCGCTCAAGCGCCTGAGCGCGATCAATCCCGAGATTAAACTGGTGCCTCATCGTCAGGCGCTGGACGAGGATTCCCTGGCCGCCGCCGTGTCGGCGGTGGATCTGGTGCTCGACTGCTCCGATAACTTCTCCACCCGCGAAGCGGTCAACGCCGCGTGTGTGGTAGCGCGCAAACCGCTGGTCAGCGGCGCGGCGATTCGTCTGGAAGGGCAGTTGTCGGTGTTCGACCCGCGCCGCCCGGAAAGTCCGTGCTACCACTGCCTGTACGGGCATGGCAGCGAAGCCGAACTGACGTGCAGCGAAGCCGGTGTGGTCGGGCCGCTGGTGGGGCTGGTCGGCAGCCTGCAGGCGCTTGAAGCGTTGAAAGTGCTGGTGGGTTTTGGCGAACCGTTGGTGGGGCGTTTGCTGTTGATCGATGCTCTGGGTTCGCGCTTCCGTGAGCTGCGGGTCAAGCGTGATCCGGGGTGCGGCGTCTGTGGTTCGCAGCATGCGTGAGGCGCCGATCGCGGTGTTCGATTCCGGTGTCGGCGGCTTGTCGGTACTGGCTGAAATCCAGCGTTTGCTGCCCCATGAATCACTGCTGTATTTCGCCGATTGCGGGCACATTCCCTACGGCGAGAAAACCCCGGAGTTCATCCGCCAGCGCTGCAATGTGATGGCCGGTTTTTTCCGTGAGCAGGGCGCCAAGGCCCTGGTGATCGCCTGCAACACGGCGACGGTGGCCGCGGTTGCCGATCTGCGCCGTGATTTCCCCGAGTGGCCGATTGTCGGCATGGAGCCAGCGGTCAAACCCGCAGCTGCCGCCACCCGCAGCGGTGTGGTTGGCGTACTCGCCACCACCGGCACGTTGCAGAGTGCCAAGTTCGCCGCGTTGCTTGACCGCTTCGCCGCTGACGTTCGCGTCATCACCCAGCCATGCCCCGGCCTGGTGGAACTGATTGAAAGCGGTGATCTGCACAGCGCCGAGTTGCGCACGTTGCTGCAGCATTACGTCGACCCGCTGCTGGCCAACGGTTGCGACACGATCATTCTCGGTTGCACTCACTATCCGTTTCTCAAGCCGATGCTCAAGACGATGATTCCCGACAGCATCAGCCTGATTGACACTGGCGCAGCCGTAGCGCGGCAACTGCAACGGTTGCTGGCCGAACGTGATCTGCTCGCCGAAGGGCCGAACCGCCCGGTCAGATTCTGGACCAGTGCCGACCTCGCGTTCTTCCGCAAGACCCTGCCCCTGCTGGGTCAGGTTGCCGGCGACGTCGAAAAATTCAGCTTGTAAAAAAAATGTGAAATAACTAAAAAAACAGCTGAACTTCTAATCAGGCGCTAGCTTCTATAGCGATGAGTTATCTAGAAAACCAAACGATCGTTCCGGAAAAGGAAGTTTCAAAGTGAAGCGACTATTCTGCTTGGCCGCGATTGCGGCCGCACTGATGGGGCAAAGTATTACCGCGCAAGCTGCAGGTGTTGAATTTGCAGTGGGTGCGACCAGCGATTCGACCATGACTTATCGCCTGGGCATGAATTTCGATTGGGACAAGAGCTGGCTGCAAAGTGATGTCGGTCGCCTGACCGGTTACTGGAGCGGCGCTTACACTTACTGGGACGGTGACAAGACTTCCAGCAACAACAGCCTGTCGTTCTCCCCGGTATTCGTTTACGAGTTTGCCGGTCAGTCGGTCAAGCCGTACGTTGAGGCGGGTATTGGTGTCGCAGCGTTCTCCAACACCAAGTATGAAAGCAACAACATCGGCGGCTCTTTCCAGTTCGAAGACCGTATCGGTTTTGGTCTGCGCTTCAATGGCGGGCATGAAGTGGGGATTCGTGCGACGCACTACTCCAACGCCGGCCTGGCCAGCAGCAACGACGGTGTAGAAAGCTACGCGCTGCATTACACGATGCCGCTGTAATTGATCCACCACTGACCTTTGTGGGAGCGAGCCTGCTCGCGAAAGCAATTTCTCATTCAACGAAGATGTTGACTGTAAGAACCGCTTTCGCGAGCAAGTCGAATCGTCGCACCGCCGCTCCCACATTGGTTTTGTGTTGCTTGAAAGATCAACGGTAGGCAGTGGCAATGCCTTTGCGTTCTTCAATGCACTCCGGTGCCCCCATCTCGAATTCGCGACAGATCAGCGGACGTTTCTCATAGATCGTGCACATCATGCTGTCGCGATCCAGCGCCGCGCACCAGCCGTCGTCCAGACGCAGCATCACTTCACCACCCCACTCATCAGTATCGATAAAGCGCTCAGGCACGCCGGTGTCGGTGATCAGCATCACTTCGAGCTGGCAACAGCACGCTGCGCAGGTCGAACAGGTGACCGCTGGCTCGGTGATTTGCTGGTGGGGAATGGTTTTCATGCTGCGCAGTGTAAGGCAGCCGCCGGTTGCTGTGTGAAAGGCCTGACAGACGCTCAGTGGGCCAGCCGCCGTGCCATGGCATGCAGCAGCGGAAACAGCAGCGCCCACAGCAGGCCGATGCCGATCAGGGTCGGCACTTCACCGTAGGGAAATTGCACGCCGGCCAGCTGTCCGCCGCCGTAATAGGACACGGCGCCGCCCACTGCACCGAGTCCGCTGGCCAGCCACCACGGGCGGGCGCTCCATTGCAGGCAGTGACGCAACGTGGTCGCGAGCAAGGCCCAGAGCAGCATCAGCCACAGCGGAATCAGTGGCGACAAATCCTGGAATTCGAACACGCCGGCAGCGCGCAACAGACTGTCTACGGCTGTACCGACAAGCACCACGCTGAGGATCAAACGACCTTCCTCCGCCCAACTGCTGATCCAGCCCAGATGAATCACCAGCACCGCCAGCGCCAGCAGCAGCCACAGACTGTCGCCGCCGAGCACGCAGGCCAGCCAGCCGACCTGAAACAGCACGGCATTGGTCAGCCGCTCAAGCATCGAAGCGTCCGAGCAACGGCGCCGGCATCGCGGCCGGTTTGGCCAGCAGCAGTTGCGCGGTGCCGATGGTGCGCTCCAGAAACCCGCCCTCGCAGTAGCACAGGTAAAACTCCCACAGCCGCAGGAAGTAATCGTCGTAACCCAACTCGCTCAACCGGCCATGGGCGCGGCGAAAGTTTTCGTGCCACAGGCGCAGGGTGCGGGCGTAGTGCAGGCCGAAATCTTCCATGTGCAGCAGGTTCATATCGGTCTCGCGGCTGACCACTTCGAGCATCTTCTGCACGCAGGGCAGGGCGCCCCCGGGGAAGATGTAGCGCTGGATGAAGTCGACGCCGCGCTTGGCCTGCTCGTAGCGCTGCTCGCGGATGGTGATCGCCTGCAACAGCATCAGGCCGTTGCTCTTGAGCAGGTGCGCGCATTGCTTGAAATAGGTGGGCAGGAAGCGGTGACCGACCGCTTCGATCATCTCGATCGACACCAGTTTGTCGTATTCGCCGGTGAGGTCGCGGTAGTCGGTGAGCAGCAGCGTTACCCGATCCTGCAACCCCAGTGCTTCAATGCGCCTGGCGGTAAACGCGTACTGCTCTTTCGACAGCGTCGTGGTGGTGACACGGCAGCCGTAGTGCTGCGCGGCGTAGAGCGCCATGCTGCCCCAACCGGTGCCGATCTCCAGCAGATGATCTTCGGGCTTGAGTGCGAGCTTCTGGCAGATCCGTTCCAGCTTGTTCAACTGAGCCTGTTCCAGGCTGTCGTCGGGGCTGAGGAACTGCGCCGCCGAATACATCATGGTCGGGTCGAGAAACTGTTCGAACAGATCGTTGCCGAGGTCATAGTGCGCCGCGATGTTTTTCTGCGACCCCTTGCGCGTGTTGCGGTTGAGCCAGTGCAGGCCTTGCACCAGCGGCCGGCTGAGGCGGGCCAGACCGCGCTCCATGGCGTCGAGCACGTCGAGGTTGCTGACGAACACGCGCACGACCGCCGTCAGGTCCGGCGAACTCCAGTAACCGTGGATAAACGCTTCGCCGGCACCGATCGATCCGTTGCCGGCGACCATGCCCCACACCGCTGCATCCTGCACATGGATTTCGCCGAGCAGGTGGCTGCCCGGCGTGCCGAACATCAGGCGTTCGCCATCCTCAACCACCAGCAATTGCCCGTGTTTGAGCTGACTGAGTTGCCGCAAAACGCCGCGACGCAGCAGCGAACCGGTCAAACCGTTGGTGCTGAAGCGACTGACCGACAGGCTAGAGGATTTCATGGCGGTGCTCCTTGGGAGGCACAGTGGCGATCTGGAAGCTGCCGTCGGCAGCCTGATGAGCAAAAATCGGAGCACGCTTGAGCAACAGGCGCACGGCTTGCCAATAAATCGCCAGGCAGGTTTTCGCGGTCATCCACGGAAAACGTCGCAAGTAGCGGTGCAGGCTGTGGCGGTCGAGGGGTTCGCGCTGCAGATTGAGCGTGGCGTCGAACAGCTTGTGCTCACCCTGCCAGTCGGCCATGTGCACGCCGAGGTTTTGCGCAGCCGGGCTGAAGCTCATGCGGTACTCGAGATCGCGCGGCAAAAACGGCGAGACATGAAAGGCCTTGGCCACGGCGAAGTGCTGGTGAAAGTCTTGCAGGTCGGTCGGTGTGCGGGCCGGCAGCACGTAGTGATAACGCTCGCGCCACGGCGTGTTGGTGACTTCGCAGAGAATCGCCGCCAGTTGTCCGTCGGACTCGTGGCAATAAAAGAAACTCACCGGATTGAACGCCAGACCCCAACTGCGCGGTTGGGTCAGCAGGCAGATCGAACCCTGCGGTTGATGGCCGATGGCGACGCCGACTTGCTGGCGCACCGCATCGATCAGGCGCATGCCGCTGCCGGTGAAGGTTTTCAGGTAGTCGGTTTCGCGAAACGAAAACGGTGCAAAGCGGCTGCGACTGGCAAACGGTGACAGGCCGAACACGGCGTCCTGTTCCGCCAGATCGAGGTACAACAGACCGATCCGGTAACGGAATTCGTGGCGTCTGGGCGAAAAGCGCCGATGGCCAATCCAGCCGCTGTACAGGGCGCTGTTCATAAGCTTTCCCCGAACGCGGCGGCCACGCGCAACGCGCTGACCACGCCGTCCTCATGAAAGCCGTTGGCCCAGTAGGCGCCGCAATAATGGGTGTGCTGCTGACCGTCGAGTTCGGCCCAGCGGTTTTGCGCCGCCACAGCCGCGAGGCTGAATTGCGGGTGGGCGTAGGTGTATTTGGCGAGCACCTTGAACGGGCTGATCCCGGCGCTCTGATTGAGGCTGACGCAGAACGTGGTGTCGCTCTGAATGCCCTGCAGGATGTTCATGTCGTAAGTGACGGCCGCGTGGGTATGGCCGGCGCCGCTCAAGCGATAGTTCCAGCTGGCCCACGCCAGTTTGCGGGTCGGCAGCAGACGGGTATCGGTATGCAGCACGACTTCGTTATCGGCATAGGGCAGGGCGCCGAGGATCGAGCGTTCCGCCTGGCTTGGCGTGCCAAGCAATTGCAGGGCCTGGTCGCTGTGGCAGGCAAGCACGACTTTGTCGAAACGCTCGATGCCGGCCGGGCTGTGGATAACCACGCCGTGTTCATCGCGATCGATGCGCGTCACCGGGCAGCTGAGGCGGATCTTGTCGTGGAACGCCGCAGTCAACGGCGCAATGTAGGCACTGGAGCCGCCCTCGATCACCTGCCATTGCGGGCGATCACTGACTGACAGCAGGCCATGATTCTTGAAGAAGCGCACAAAGAATTGCAGCGGGAAATTGAGCATCTCGGCCATCGGCATCGACCAGATCGCCGAGCCCATCGGCACGATGTAATGCAGGATGAAACGTTCGCCATAACCGCCAGCCTTGAGGTAATCGTCGAGCGTGGTATCGGCGGCAATGCGCTGTTCGGCGAGGTCGCGCTGGGCTTCTTTATTGAAGCGCAGGATGTCGCGCAACATGCCCCAGAACCCCGGGGACAGCAGGTTGCTGCGCTGGGCGAAGAGGCTGTTGAGGTTGTTGCCGTTGTATTCCAGACCGGTGTCCGGGTCGGTGACCGAGAAGCTCATTTCCGTCGGTTTGAACGACACGCCGAGCTGGCCGAGCAATCGAATGAAGTTCGGATAGGTCCAGTCGTTGAACACGATGAACCCAGTGTCGACCGCGTATTCGCGGCCATCGACGGTTACCTGCACGGTGTGCGTGTGACCGCCGACCCAGTCGCTGGCCTCGAACACCGTGATGTCGTGTCGGCGATTGAGCAGGTGAGCGCAGGTCAGGCCGGCGATTCCGCTGCCGACAATGGCGATCTTCATATCGGGTCCCGCAGCGGTGGGTTGCTGCGCACCATGCGCTTGCCGATCGCCAGTTGCAGGCGCGCCGGCAGCTTCGACAGTGGCCACAGCGCCGCCATGAACAGTGCCGGAAAGGCGATCTCCAGCGGACGATCCTTGAGCTTGGCGAAGATGTGCCGCGCCGCTTTATCCACAGGCCAGCTCAACGGCATCGGGAAGTCATTCTTGGCGGTCAGCGGGGTTTCGACAAAACCCGGGCTGATGATGGTGACCTCGATGCCCTCGACGGCCAGGTCGATTCGCAGCGATTCGAACAGATAGCGCAGCCCGGCCTTCGACGCGCCGTAGGCTTCGGCCCGAGGCAGCGGCAGGTAGGTCACGGAACTGGCCATGCCGATCAGATGCGGCGCGGTGCCTTTGCGCAGCAACGGCAGGGCCGCTTCGATGCAGTAACTGCTGGCGAGCAGGTTGGTGCGCACCACATGTTCGATGATCGAGGCATCGAACTGTCGCGCATCGACGTACTCGCAGGTGCCGGCATTGAGAATTACGCTGTCGAGCGAGCCCCAGGCCTGTTCGATCTGCTGGCCGATTTCGCGCACGGTCTGACTGTTGGTCAGATCGCCGGCCACCACCAGCACTTGCCCCGGATAACGTTGCGACAGCACTTTGAGCGGTGCCACCTGACGCGAACTGACAGCCAGATGCGCGCCGCTTTTCAGAATCTCTTCAGCCAGTGCTGCGCCGATGCCACTGCTGGCACCGGTCAGCCAATAACGCCGTGGAGGTGTACGACTCATCCCATTCTCCTTTTCAACCAGGCGATCACCCGGCCCAATACGGGTAAATGTTCATACAGCATGGCCCCGGCATCGAAATAATCCCGGTGGCGATAAACCTTGTCGCGCCACAGCAGGTGCGAACACCCGGCGACGCGAATCAATTGACCACCGGCCAGACGCGGGTGGCGGTAACTCATGACCCAGCGCAGGTAACCTTCACCGTCAGCGATCTGGTCGAAGCCGTGGAAATCGAAGCGCAGTTCGCTGACGTTGGCGTACAGCTCGCTGAAGTAATGTCGCAGTTGCACCAGCCCCTGCACTTCATGCAGCGGGTCGGTGAAGTGAATGTCATCGCTGTACAGCTCGCCCAGACGTTGCAAGTTGTCTTTGTTCAACTCGGCGAACTGGCGGGCGAAGCGGCGCAGGAATTCACTCATGAACTTCTTCCATAGACGAGCGCGACGGCAGGTTCTTGAACGCCGCCAGCGCGCGTTCGCGCGAAGCGCCGAGATTGACGATCGGCGCCGGATAATCCGCCACGCCGAACAGTCCGCCGGCGCTGGCCGGGTTGTGTACTTCCTTCTTGTTCAGGCCGGCCAGCTCAGGCAGCCAGTGCTTGATGAACAGGCCTTCGCTGTCGAATTTTTCCGATTGGCTCAGCGGATTGAAGATGCGGAAGTACGGCGCCGAATCGGTGCCGGTCGAAGAACTCCATTGCCAGCCACCGTTGTTCGCCGCCAGATCGCCGTCGATCAGGTGGCGCATGAAAAAGCGCTCGCCTTCACGCCAGTCGATCAGCAGATTCTTGGTCAGGAACATCGCCACAATCATCCGCAAGCGGTTGTGCATCCAGCCGGTTTCCAGCAGTTGGCGCATGGCTGCATCGATGATTGGCAAACCGGTCCGCGCCTCTTGCCAGGCCGCCAGATCGTCCGGCGCATCACGCCAGGCCAGGGCTTCGGTTTCCGGGCGAAATGCGCGGTGGCGCGAAACCCGTGGGTAGCCGACCAGAATGTGTTTGTAGAACTCGCGCCACAGCAGCTCGTTGATCCAGGTCACCGCGCCGACCTTGCCACTGTCGAACTCGCCCTGATTGCTTTGCAGGGCCGCATGCAGGCATTGGCGCGGCGAAATCACCCCGGCGGCGAGGTACGCGGAAAGTTGACTGGTGCCGGGTTTGGCCGGGAAGTCGCGTTCGCTCTGGTAGTAGTCGATCTGCGCGTCGGCGAAGGTGTCGAGACGGCGCCGGGCTTCCTGTTCGCCGGCCGGCCACAGTGTGCGCAAAGACTCGCTCGGCGTTGCAAAACCGGCGACGGATGCCGGCACCGGATCGCAGTCGATGTTCAGCTTTGCCTGTTTGCCGGGCGTCTTGACCAGCGCCGGCATCGAGCGGTGCAGGCGTTCATAGCAGACCTTGCGGAACTGGCTGAACACCTGAAAGTAGGTTTCGGTTTTGGTCAGTACCGTGCCGGGCTTGAACAGCAGTTGGTCAAGGTAGCTGTGGAAAGCGATGCCTTTGGTCTTCAGGGCCACCGCCAGCGCGGCGTCGCGCTGGCTTTCGTGGATGCCATATTCTTCGTTGACGTGCACAGCTTGAATCTTCAATTGCACACAAAGTTCGAGCAGCACCGCCGGGGCCTGATCCCAATGATTGGCGGTGCGCAGCAGCAACGGGATGTTCAGCTCGCCGAGGCGACTGCTCAGCTCACGTAGGTTGCGCAGCCAGAAGTCGACCTTGCACGCGGCGTCGTCATGTTCCAGCCATTGCTGCGGGCTCAACAGATACACGGCAAACGTCGGGCCGCGCGCTGCGGCGGCCGCGAGGGCGGTGTTGTCATGTAGGCGCAGGTCGCTGCGCAGCCAGATCAATTGCATCGCGGTTTCCATTAAATCAGCCCACGCTGAACCAGTTCCTGATGTGCCGAGAGCGGGTCTTCGGCCAGGATCAGATCAGCGATCTCAGGGGTTCTTACGGACAACTCGGTCTGGTGGATGCATACCGTTGGTCCGACGAGCATTTTTGCAGTGCCGATGCCATTCAGCAGTTTTGGCAGCTGCGCCAGATTCATCGCCTTGCTGGAATACAGCAGCACTCCCCGCGCTTGCAGATGATCGACCGCCAGCGCCAGTTCTCCGGCCGGTAGCGGCCAGTCGAACACTTGCACCGGGCAGTCGGCGCTGCTGATCAGCCACGCGCATAGCCACAGGTGAGGTTCCAGTGCCAGGTCCGAGTGATTGATCAGCAGCAACGGCGCAGCGTGTAATTGCCGATTGTTATGGTAGATGCGCGCGCCGAATTTGCTGCGTAACCAGGAATAAAAGAACACCCGTTCCATCTGTGCGCCGAACTGGCCTTGCCAGCGCTGCTCGAGTTCGGCCAGCA
Source organism: Pseudomonas sp. lyk4-TYG-107 (assembly GCF_030209055.1). Taxonomy (NCBI): domain Bacteria; kingdom Pseudomonadati; phylum Pseudomonadota; class Gammaproteobacteria; order Pseudomonadales; family Pseudomonadaceae; genus Pseudomonas; species Pseudomonas sp. lyk4-TYG-107. The sequence continues at coordinate 76,937 of NZ_JARVST010000018.1, read as the reverse complement.
GCGGCAGGAGTAATTGCTCGCACAGGGTGCGTGGCGGGTACAGGGCCATGGCCTGGTTGATGCTGTCGTCGAGGTTGCGCTCATTGAGCTGGATGACGGCGCCGAGCAAGGACTGGCGCTGCCGTTGCCAGTCGTTTTCCACCGTCTCGGTAAAGGCTTGCGGAGCATCGAGCAACGGTTTGACCTGACTGACAGCCACGCCTCGATTAAGCCAGGTCAGGATGGTCAGGATTCGTTGCACATGTTCGCTGGAATACAGGCGATGGCCCTTGGGCGTGCGCTGCGGCACGATCAACCCGTAACGGCGCTCCCAGGCGCGCAGGGTGATGGCGTTGACCCCGGTCTGCCGCGCTACTTCACGGATCGGCAGCCAGCCTTCGTCGAGGGCTTTCTTGAAGTCGGCACCCAGGTCTTCCTGGGCGCTGGTGTCGAGTTTGTCGTTCATCAAATGGCGTTTCGCAGGCTGAGGTTTTCCGGATGCGGCTGCAAGTAAACCTGCCGCGCAATGTACGGATCCGGGTGTTGGCGAAAGTGGTGTTTGAGCAGAGTCAACGGCACCACCAGCGGCACGATGCCGTGGCGGTACTGGCCGATGACATGCTGCATTTCCTGTTTGTCTTCCGGGCTGATCGCCTGTTTCAGGTAGCCGCTGATGTGTTGCAGCACGTTGCTGTGGGTGCGGCGGGTAGCGCATTTCTTCAACGCGCTCATCAACTCGCTGAAATAGCGCGGGCCGAGTTCAACCGGATCGGTCTTGGCCATGTTGCCCAGCAGTTTGCCCAAGGCTTTGTATTGCTCAGGGTTGTGTGCCATCAGCAGGTATTTGTAGCGTGAGTGGAATTCGGTCAGTGCGCGGCGGCTCAAGCCTTGTTCGAGCACCTGCTGCCAGGCGCTGTAGGCGAGCACGCGGGTGATGAAGTTTTCCCGCAACACCGGATCGTTCAGGCGTCCGGCTTCTTCCACCGGCAGGTCAGGGTGCTGCGCACAGAACGCCTGAGCGTAGATGCCACGGCCGCCGCCGTTCACCGGCGCGCCGTTGGCGTGATAGACCTTGACCCGCTCCAGACCGCACGAAGGCGACTGCTGCATGAAGATATAGCCGCAGATGTCATTGAGCTCGCCGGCCATTTTCTGCCCGTAGGCTGCCAGTGGTTCGGTGACATTGATTTGCGGATTGACCGTACCGATAGCTTCAGGAGCATCGGGATCGCCAACCAGGCGGATCGGTTCGCGTGGGATGCCCAGGCCAATCGCGACTTCCGGACATACCGGCACGAATTCGAAATACTCGGCAAGGGTGCGGCTGCACAACCGCGATTCCTTGTGCCCGCCGTTGTAGCGCACTTCGGCGCCCATCAGGCAGGCGCTGATGGCGATTTTGGGCCGGGAAGCAGAAAGATCGGACATGCACACCTCGAATCTATTCCTGTACAGATATTTATCTCTGTACAACTTTTCCTCAGCATAGATTCATGCGTGTACAAGTCAACTCATTTGTATAAGTTTTTCCAGGTTAACCACGATCGACTGTGGAGGCAGCATTGATGTTGAATGATGCGACGCCATCGCGAGCAGGCTCACTCCTACAGGATCTTTATTGCCAGCCCAGTAACCAGTGATCGTTGTTCTTCAACGTCTGCCAATCGAGGCGTTCTGCGCGTTTGGTCAGCACCGCCTGCAACTCAATCTCCAGCACCGTGCCTTCCTCATCCCGGAACAGTTCGGTGACCAGAAAATGTTTTTCGCGGTTTTGCGGGTGGGCTGCTGTCCACTTCGACAGCAGCAATTTTTGCGGATTGATGCGATTCATTGCAGGTGTTCGTGCAAACGGCGTGCAGCTTCCTGGCCACTGAGCCAGGCCCCTTCGACACGCCCCGACAGGCACCAGTCGCCGCAGGCGTACAAGCCCAGATCGGCGTCGGCCAGCGTGCCCCATTCGTGGCCGGTCGCAGGGCGTGCGTAGAGCCAGCGGTGGGCGAGGCTGAAAGTCGGAGCGGGCATCGCGCTGTGCAGCAGTTCGGCGAATGCGCCGTGCAGTTGCTCGATGACAGCTTCCTTGGACAGGTCGATGTGTTGCCGACTCCAGGCGCTGCTGGCGTGCAGCACCCAGGTGTCGCAGGTGGTATCGCGCCCCGGTTTACTGCGGTTGCGTGCCAGCCAGTCGATGGGGCTGTCCTGCACGAAGCAGCCTTCGATCGGTGTATCCAGTGGCGTATCGAAGGCGAGGGCAACGGCCCAGGTCGGGTCCATTTTCACCCCGGCGGCGGCGCCAGCGAGTTTTGGTGCGGCAGCCAGCAACGCCGTGGCTTGCGGCGCTGGCGTCGCAATCACCACGTGACTGAAGGGACCGTGGGTGAAGCCTTCGGCGTCCTGCAGGTGCCAGTGTTCTTCACCGCGAAAGACTTCGGTGATGCGGCAGGCGAAGTGCACTTCCAGACCGTCGAGCAAACCCCGGGTGATCGCGCTCATGCGTGGCGTGCCGACCCAGCGCGTCTGTTCGTCCGGCGACAGATTCAGTTGCCCGCCCTGAAAGGTGTAGAGCTGCGGCGTCCACTCGGCGACCCAGCCCAGACTTTGCCAGCGTTGCACTTCGGTGACGAAACGCCGGTCGCGGGCGGTGAAGTATTGCGCGCCCATGTCCAGAGAACCGGCGTCGCTGCGTTTGCTCGACATGCGTCCGCCACTGCCGCGGCTTTTGTCGAAGAGCTGGACGGTGTGTCCGGCCTCTGTCAGCGCCTGCGCGGCGGAGAGTCCGGCGATGCCGGTGCCGATGATTGCGATAGGTACAGTCATAGGGGCCTCGTTTACCTTTCTGTACAGACTACGCCGTCAATGAAACCTGTACAATTTTGTTTTTTGGTATAACTTCTAGCGTTCTCGTTCTGACAGCTTGGCCTATGGTTAAACAATAGAGCCTGCCCGATAGAAAAGATCCCTGCTTATAAAAATAGACTAGTGATCCGGGTAAAACGCCACGCGAGGAAGAAGTCATGCGCATATTGCTGACCGGCGGTACTGGTTTGATAGGCCGTCAGCTCTGCCGACACTGGTCGGGGCAGGGCCATCAATTGACGGTGTGGAGTCGACGCCCGGAAAAGGTCGCGAAAATCTGTGGCGCGCAGGTGCGTGCAATTGCGCGTCTCGAAGACTTCGGCAACGAGCCGCTGGACGCGGTGGTCAACCTGGCCGGTGCACCGATCGCGGATCGGCCATGGACCCACCGGCGCAAGGCGTTGCTGTGGAGCAGCCGCATCACCCTCACCGAAACCCTGCTGGCCTGGCTGGAAACACGGCAGCAGAAACCGGCGTTGTTGATCTCCGGTTCTGCTGTTGGCTGGTACGGCGACGGCGGCGAACGCGAGCTGACCGAAGATTCGCCGCCAGTGATCGACGATTTTGCCAGTCAGTTGTGCATTGCCTGGGAGGAAACCGCCCAGCGTGCCGAAGGTCAGGGCATCCGCGTGGTGCTGGTGCGAACCGGGCTGGTGCTGTCGGCCGAGGGCGGCTTTTTGTCGCGGCTGTTGCTGCCGTTCAAACTCGGGTTGGGTGGGCCGCTGGGCAATGGTCGGCAGTGGATGCCGTGGATTCACATCGATGATCAAATCGCCCTGATTGATTTTCTTCTGCACCGCGATCAGGCGAGCGGTCCTTATAATGCCTGCGCACCGAAACCGGTGCGCAATCGCGAGTTTGCCAAGACGCTGGGCAGCGTATTGCACCGCCCGGCGTTCATGCCGATGCCGGCCCTGGCGCTGAAGGTCGGGCTTGGCGAAATGTCATTGCTGTTGCTGGGTGGCCAACGGGCCGTGCCGGCACGCTTGCTGGAAGCGGGTTTCACTTTCCAGTTCACGGATTTGCGCGCGGCTTTGGATGATCTCTCCGGCCGCCTTTGAAATAGGACGATGCATGACCGATCACGCCTTGCTTCTGGTCAACCTGGGTTCCCCGGCCTCCACCTCGGTGGCCGATGTACGCAGCTACCTCAATCAATTTCTGATGGACCCGTATGTGATCGACCTGCCGTGGCCGGTGCGGCGGCTGCTGGTGTCGCTGATCCTGATCAAGCGCCCTGAGCAATCGGCCCATGCCTACGCTTCGATCTGGTGGGAGGAGGGCTCGCCGCTGGTGGTGCTCAGCCGTCGTCTGCAGCAGCAGATGACCACCCAGTGGACCCACGGCCCGGTGGAACTGGCCATGCGTTATGGCGAGCCGTCGATTGAAACCAAATTGCTGCAACTGGTGGCGGCGGGGCACGAGCGCATCACGCTGGCACCGCTTTATCCACAGTTCGCCGACAGCACCACCACCACGGTGATCGAAGAAGCCAAGCGGGTGATTCGCGAGAAGAAGCTCGATGTAAAACTCTCGGTGCTGCAACCGTTTTACGATCAGCCTGAGTACATCGACGCGCTGGTCGCCAGCGCTACCCCGCATTTGCAGCAGGACTACGATCACTTGCTGCTGAGCTTCCATGGCTTGCCGGAGCGGCACCTGACCAAGCTCGATCCGACTGGCAATCACTGCTTGAAAAACGCGGATTGCTGCAAGAACGCTTCGCCGGCAGTCCTGGCCACCTGTTACCGCGCCCAGTGCCTACGCACCGCCGCCGAGTTCGCCAGGCGCGCGGGCATTGCCGATGGCAAATGGTCGGTGTCGTTTCAGTCGCGTCTGGGGCGGGCGAAGTGGATCGAACCCTACACTGAAGCGCGGCTGGACGAGCTGGCGCAAAGCGGGGTGAAGAAGATTCTGGTGATGTGCCCGGCGTTTGTCGCCGATTGCATCGAGACGCTGGAAGAGATCGGTGATCGCGGCAAGGAACAGTTCCGCGAAGCGGGGGGCGAGGAGTTGGTGCTGGTGCCGTGCCTGAATGACGACCCGCAATGGGCGAAGGCGTTGGCAACCCTGTGCGAGAGAGCGCCGTTGGCGCTTTAAAGCCAAAAGCTTCGCGAGCAAGCCCGCTCCCACAGGGGATCTTCTGCGCACCGAAGATCAATGTGGGAGCGAGCCTGCTCGCGAAAGCTATCTGTCAGACAATAAAGATCTAAAGCCTTAGATCAGCGGCTCATCCGCCTTCTTGTTCTTCCAGCCATCATTGCCCGGCAGAATCAGGTTCAGCGCAATCGCCACCACCGCGCACAGCGCGATGCCTTTGAGGCCGAAGTCGTCCGGGCCAGTGCCGGTGCCGACCAGCACACCGCCGATACCGAACACCAGGGTCACCGAAACGATCACCAGATTGCGTGCCTCACCGAGGTCGATCTTGTGACGGATCAAAGTGTTCATCCCCACTGCCGCGATCGAGCCGAACAGCAGGCACAGAATTCCGCCCATTACTGGCACCGGAATGCTTTGCAGCAGCGCGCCGAACTTGCCGATGAACGCCAGGGTGATGGCGAAGATCGCCGCCCAGGTCATGATTTTCGGATTGTAGTTCTTGGTCAGCATCACCGCGCCGGTCACTTCGGCGTAGGTGGTGTTCGGCGGGCCGCCAAACAGACCGGCCGCCGTGGTGGCGATGCCGTCGCCGAGCAGGGTGCGATGCAGGCCCGGTTTCTTCAGATAATCACGACCGGTCACGCTGCCCACGGCAATTACGCCGCCAATATGCTCGATGGCCGGAGCCAGGGCTACCGGAACGATGAACAGGATCGCCTGCCAGTTGAACTCCGGCGCGGTGAAGTGTGGCAGGGCGAACCATGGCGCCGCCGCAATCTTCGCGGTATCGACCACACCGAAATAGAACGACATGGCAAAACCGACCAGCACCCCGGAAATGATCGGCACCAGACGGAAGATGCCTTTACCGAACACCGCCACGATCAACGTGGTCAGCAGCGCCGGCATCGAGATCATCATCGCGGTCTGGTAGTGGATCAGCTCGGAACCGTCACCCGCCTTGCCCATCGCCATGTTCGCGGCAATCGGCGCCATGGCCAGACCAATCGAGATGATCACCGGGCCAATCACCACTGGCGGCAGCAGACGGTCAATGAAACCGGTGCCTTTGATTTTCACGGCGAGGCCGAGGAAGGTGTAGACGAAACCGGCTGCCATCACGCCGCCCATGGTCGCGGCGAGGCCGAACTGGCCCTTGGCGAGAATGATCGGGGTGATGAAGGCAAAGCTCGACGCCAGAAACACCGGCACCTGACGCCCGGTGACAATCTGGAACAGGATCGTCCCCAGACCCGCGGTAAACAGTGCCACGTTCGGGTCAAGACCCGTGATCAGCGGCATCAGCACCAGGGCGCCGAAAGCCACGAACAGCATCTGGGCGCCGGACAGCACCGTGCGCCAGAGCGGATCGTTGAACTCTTGCTGCATGCTCACGCGTCCTTCTGCTTGGTACCGAAGATCTTGTCACCGGCATCGCCAAGCCCTGGGATGATGTAACCGTGTTCGTTCAGACGCTCATCGATGGAAGCGGTGTAGATGGTCACGTCCGGGTGAGCCTGTTCCACAGCGGCAATGCCTTCCGGCGCGGCCACCAGCACCATTGCGCGGATGTCCTTGCAACCGGCTTTCTTCAGCAGATCGATGGTCGCGACCATGGAGCTGCCGGTGGCGAGCATCGGGTCGATGATCATCGCCAGCCGTTCGTCGATTTCCGGAACCAGTTTTTCCAGATAAGTGTGCGCTTGCAGGGTTTCTTCATTGCGGGCAACGCCCACAGCGGAAACCTTGGCACCCGGGATCAGGCTCAGCACGCCTTCGAGCATGCCGATGCCGGCGCGCAGGATCGGCACGACGGTGATCTTTTTGCCGGCGATTTTTTCCACCGACACAGTGCCGCACCAACCGGCGATATCGTAGGATTCGAGCGGCAGATCTTTTGTAGCTTCATAGGTCAACAGGGCGCCGACTTCCTGAGCAAGCTCACGGAAATTCTTGGTGCTGATATCGGCGCGGCGCATCAGGCCGAGTTTATGGCGGATCAGCGGGTGGCGGATCTCGAGGATGGGCATGGAAAAACTCCGGCGGCGGGCAAAAAAACCGGCCTAGATTAATCTATCCGAGGGTGATGTCCTATAGGACATTGAGTACGTTAGTCCATTAAGGCTTGATTCGACCTCACGGGATGCGTACCTTTGCCCGCTTTTCCGAAAACATCCCCCTGGAGAGCGCCATGTCCGCTGATCTCGAGCATATCCGTCAAATCATGCGAGAGGCTGACTGCCTGTACACCGAATCTGAAGTCGAGGCCGCCATCGCCCGCGTCGGTGCACAAATCAACGAACAACTGGCCGACAGCAACCCGGTGGTGTTCTGCGTGATGAACGGCGGCCTGATTTTCTCCGGAAAACTGCTGACTCACCTGCAATTCCCGCTGGAAGCTTCCTACCTGCACGCGACCCGTTATCGCAACGAAACCAGCGGCGGCGACCTGTTCTGGAAAGCCAAGCCGGAAGTCTCGTTCATCGACCGCGACGTGCTGATCATCGACGACATCCTCGACGAAGGTCACACCCTGGGCGCGATCATCGACTTCTGCAAACACGCCGGCGCGCGCAAAGTGCACACCGCCGTGCTGATCGACAAGGATCACGACCGCAAGGCGCGTCCTGACCTGAAAGCAGACTTCGTCGGCCTGCCGTGCATTGACCGCTACATCTTCGGTTACGGCATGGACTACAAAGGTTACTGGCGCAACGCCAACGGGATCTTTGCCGTTAAAGGCATGTAAGACCCCGCGCTATCCCTTGTGGGAGCGAGCCTGCTCGCGATAGCGGTCTGTCAGCAATGTTGATGTTGACTGATACGACGCTATCGCGAGCAGGCTCGCTCCCACAGTTGTTTTGTGTGTGCTGATCCATCTGCTACACCCATGCTAGAGTGCTCGGCCCCGCCCCCGGAGCCTGCCATGAGCCTCTTGATCCGCAGCCTTGCCGCCCTGTTGCTGACCCTCAGCCTGCCCTTGGCCGCCGCCCCGGCACCGATGCACAGTCAATTCCTGCCGCCGGACGACCTGACCCTGCGCGGTGCCGAACCCGAGCAGCAACAACTGCTGCAGGTCACCGATTATTCGGTGGTGGTCGGTGCGCAACGCCAGTCCAATCAGCAGCCGATTCCGGTCACGTCGCCGCTGATGATTCGCCTCAAGGGTAAGTCGCTGAACAAGGGCGCAACCATCGCCCAGGTGCTGGTCAGTTTCGATGGCGAAAGCAAAAGCCTGAAAAAACCGGCTTATGACGACAAGAGCAAAACCCTGACCCTGTTTTACCCGCTGGCCCAGTACCGGGTGGTGATCGATCTGCTGCGCAACGACACCGTGTATGTACAGTTCCTCAGTTATGCCAATGGCCACATCTGGGCCGATCTGCACACCGGGGCCGTTCGTGCGCGTTGAGCCGGGGGGCAGGGCAGGGGTAAACTGCCCGCCCCGTGTAATGTCTGCGAGCTGGAGTCGGCAATGCGTAAAGATAAGAAACAGGTGATTGGTGACGAGATCGGCGATGAGCAGATCAAGCTGTTCCTCGATTTTGAACCGGTCGACGCCACTTCGCCGTCGCTGCACAAACTGATCAAGGCCTACCGTGGCCTGCGCATCGACGATTTCGAGCGCTTCCTGACGTTCTTCGTGGCTGCCGGTTACGACGTGGATGGCAAGGACGAGCACGGCAAGACCTTCGTTGACCTGATCGCCGATCAGCGCAATGCCCCGGACTATATCGAACTGATCGAAAAATCCCGCGCCTAACACCATCCCTGTGGCGAGGGAGCTTGCTCCCGCCGGGCTGCGCAGCGGCCCCAAACTCTTGTGAGCGCTGCGCACTCAAGCGGGAGCAAGCTCCCTCGCCACAGAGGTCAGTGTTTCAAATACTGGCCATAAAAAAACGCCCCGCACTCACTGAGTGCGGGGCGTTTTTTTATGGCGCAAGATCAAGCGAAGCTTGGGGTCTCGCTGCTTTCTTCAACCAGTTCCAGGGCGATGTTGTTCTGCGTGTTGATCTTGCGATACAGCGCAGCATCGGTTTCCAGGACTTTCTCGCGGGCCGGGAAGATCTCGGCCAGTTTGGCCGCCCACTCACCCTTGGCCTTGGCCGGGAAGCATTTCTCGATCAGTTCGAGCATGATCGAAACGGTTACCGAAGCACCTGGCGAAGCGCCGAGCAGGGCGGCGAGGGAGCCGTCTTTCGCCGCAACCAGTTCGGTACCGAATTGCAGGATGCCGCCCTTTTTCGGGTCTTTCTTGATGATCTGTACCCGTTGGCCGGCCACTTCCAGGCGCCAGTCCTCGGCTTTCGCCTCCGGGTAGAAGCGGCGCAGGGATTCCAGACGCTGCTCCATCGATTGCATCACTTCGCTGACCAGGTACTTGGTCAGGTCCATGTTGTTCTTCGCCACTGCCAGCATCGGGCCGATGTTGCCGGCGCGAACCGACAGCGGCAGGTCCATGAAGGAACCGTGCTTGAGGAACTTGGTGGTGAAACCGGCGTATGGCCCGAACAGCAGGGATTTCTTGCCATCGACCACACGGGTGTCCAGGTGCGGCACCGACATTGGCGGCGAGCCCACCGCGGCCTGGCTGTAGACCTTGGCCTGGTGGTGCTTGACCACTTCCGGGTTGTCGCAACGCAGCCACTGGCCGCTGATCGGGAAGCCGCCGAAGCCCTTGCTTTCTTCGATGCCCGAGGCCTGTAGCAATGGCAGAGCCGCGCCGCCAGCGCCGAGGAAGACGAACTTGGCGTCGACTTCACGGCTGGCGCCGCTGTTGACGTCCTTGATGCTGACGGTCCAGCCGGCGCCGTTACGCTTGAGGCCGGTGACGCGCTTGCAGTATTTGACCTGGGTGTCCGGTGCGCTGGTCAGGTGCTTGAGCAACTGATTGGTCAGGGCGCCGAAGTTGACGTCGGTGCCATTCATCACGCGGGTAGCGGCCAGGACTTCGTCCGGCGAGCGGCCCGGCATCATCAGCGGCATCCACTCGGCCATCTTGGCCTTGTCTTCGGTGTATTCCATGTCGGAGAAGGCGTGGTGCTTGTGCAGCACGTTGAAGCGTTCCTTGAGGAACGACACGCCTTTGTCACCCTGAACGAAGCTCAGGTGCGGCACCGGGCTGATGAAGGATTTGCACGAGCCGAAGGTGCCTTTCTTGGTCAGGTACGACCAGAACTGTTTGGACACTTCGAACTGGGTGTTGATGTGCACGGCTTTCTTGATATCGACGCTGCCGTCGGCTGCCTGCGGCGTGTAGTTCAGCTCGCACAGGCCGGCGTGGCCGGTACCGGCGTTGTTCCACGGGTTGGAACTCTCCGCAGCACCGGAATCCATCAACTCGACGACTTCCAGCTTGATCGCCGGGTCGAGCTCTTTGAGCAGTACTGCCAGGGTGGCACTCATGATGCCCGCCCCAACCAGAACTACGTCGACTGCTTCGTTATGCGCCATTTAACGCGTCTCCAAAATCTGCAGCACCAAATTGTCGGCATGGTTGCCAGGGAGTGACGGGGCAGGTCAGTTGCGCCCCGGATACCCATGGTCAGGTTCGTCATGTCCGAATCTTCGCAATTTTTCGCAACTTCGACGGATGCATGCGGCCTGGCTTCAAGAGCTCCATGAACTCATTTCAGCACGCGGCTGGCAATTCGACTTATGGTCGAGACATCCGTTTTTGTGCAACCAAATCCGTAGCGGACAGGCTTCAGGCTCCGATGTTCGAGGTATACCCGGTCCTGTGTCGTTGGGCTGTTTCAGACGCTAATGGTGCATGTTCAGACGCAAAACTTTTCATTTGCTCGCCACACTCTTGTGAAGTTGTGAAAACCCGTTTTTTTCACGCTCTTTTGAAGACGTGAACCTCAAAAAAGGGCTGTCCAGGCCTGGCACCCTGCCCGCAAGGGCAAAACAACGCGGTGGCCGAGCGTCATGACAGCTCTGCAGATTCGCGAAAAGCGGGGTTTTTGCCGGAAGAACAGGCAAGCGCGCCAACTTCACTCGATCTGTGTGGGCGGCTCTCTGTGGGCGATTTGGGTGTCGATGCATGCGCATTGACGGTGTTGCGGGGCCCGATCAGGAGACGTCCTTATAATCGGGGGGAGATTGTATCGAAGAAATGCGGGCAGTTGCTCGTGTTTAATGACTTTTATTAGGCATCCGGTCAGATGCTCAACATCGCTTGCACACGTGCGCGGGGCTGCGACGCTATGACGCGGGCGCTGGCGGGCAGTGGCTGGTGCAACCAGTTGAGACGGATTTCTTCGATTTCCACCCAGCCATCGCCCATCGGCTGCAGGCTGCACTGCTTGAATGCCTGACAATGACCGTTGCGGTCGAGCAGGGCAAAGCTGCGGTGCAGTGGGCGTGGGGCGAACAACGAGATCAGATAACGCATGGCCGAGTACCTTGTTGGAGGACTGGTTTGAAGCTTGCCGGGCGGCCGTGACGCCGAGGTGTATGGGCGGTGAATAATCTGTGACAGGAACCGCATTCCCACGGCTGGGTCAGACATTTGAGTATTCACTGTCGGGTGCTGGTGACCCGCAGTGGCCCACCGCTATACTGCCGGCCTGTTTGTGCCTGATTCTGGAGAAAAGAGCATGTTGCAACGCCTGTTGTTCGGTTTGATCACTGTGACCAGTTTGACCCTGGTTGGCTGCGCCCACAGCCCGCAACAACTGAGCCCGGAACCGAAGCTGACCACGCAGTTGGCCCCGGTCGGCCATGGCCAGCAAGTGGTGGTGCGCGTGGTTGACGGTCGTCCGTCGCCAACCCTCGGCACCCGTGGCGGCCTGTACCCGGAAACCAGCGCGATCACCGTGCAGCGCGAGCAGATCCTGCCCAAGTTGCAGGCGCAGGCTGAAGCCGCCGTACGTCTGCTCGGCTTCACCCCGACCAGCAACGGGATGAACGCGCCGCAACTGACCGTGACCCTGACCGAGCTGAAGTACCAGTCGCCGAAAGAAGGCATGTACGTGACCGAAGCCACCATCGGCGCGACCTTCCGCTCCGACGTGCAGAGCGGCAACCGTCGTTACAGCGGCCGCTACGGCGCTTCGCTGGACCAGCGTTTCGGCATGGCGCCGAACCAGGAAACCAACACCAAGCTGGTCAGCGACGTGTTGAGCGATGCGTTGACTCGCCTGTTCAAGGACCCGACCGTGGGTCAGATCCTCGCCGAGTAAGCTGTGCGGTTGATGTGAAAAAGCCCGGCGCCAGTGATGGCTCCGGGCTTTTTTGTGGCCACAAAATTTATCTGAATACTCATACAACTGTGGGAGGGGGCAGGCGTGTGTCAGGCAGCCTGGGAGTAGAAGTCGAGGACACTCACACCGGTCAGCAGATCAGTCTCCGGCAAATCCGCATGCTGATGCCCGCCGAGGGCGCAATACACCAGCCAGTGGCGATCCTGAACATTGAAGGCGAGGCTGCCGACGAGGCTTTGTTGTTCGTCGGTCGGGGTGATGAGGTACAGGCGATCCTGGTTTTCGGCGTGCAGCATGTCGCGTTCCATGTGTGTTTCGAGGCGCGCATGGTGGCCGATGTAAATGACGATGCCGTGACACAGGACAGCCATCGGTCGATTGTCAGGTTATTTGTCGCAAAGGGTAGGGTAGTGGCGGAGGGTTTCGGTAGAATCCGCGCCGCGGTCGTCGATCTGGCGCCTGCCACACCGATTCAGTTCCGAGGTCTGTGATGTCGCTGCACTTGATGACGCTGTTTACCGCCCATCCCGCCAAATTGATCAACCTGCTGGCGTTGGCCCTGGCCTTCCCGGGCAGTTGGCTGCTGCACGCGACCCGCCGCCGTGAACAGCGCGCCATGGCCAGCATCGCCGCGCAACGCCAGGCCCAACCCAACGCCGAACCGATTCTGGATTGGGCGACGTTGCGCATGAACCGCTTTTTCTACCGCTTCGGTTTTGCCTGCCTCGGTCTGGCCCTGATCGTTTCCTGGATCAGCACCCGCTTCTGAAGCGAATGCAAAACCTTGTGGCGAGGGGATTTATCCCCGATGGCCTGCGCAGCAGGCCCATGATTATTCAGGCAGAATCCTGGGGCCGCTTCGCGACCCATCGGGGATAAATCCCCTCGCCACAGGGGCTCCGCTATGCCTGTTTACAACGGCAACCCAGCCTTCACTCGGTACTGATTGCGCACCGGCGTCGCATATTGCAGCACCAGATACGGACGGTGCTCTTCAGGGCAGGCGTCCAGTCGGCGCTGCCATTCTTCCTGCGCCTTGGCCAATTCATCCGCCGGGAACACTTCGGCAGCCTTCGGCACGTTCAGTTGCGGATCGGCATCGGCCCACTGCGCGTACGCCAGGTAATGCACCGGGAACAGGCGATAACCGCCGAGAATCTGCTTGTCCATCTCGACCGCCAATTGCTTGGTGTCTTCGAACAGTTCGGTGATCGGCGCGGCAAAGTTCACGTGCACCCGGCCCTTATAACCGGTGATGCCCTTGGCAATGCTCACGTCATCCTCGCCCGGCGCCTTGGCGTAGGTGCCGGTGGTGGCGCGGATGTACAGCTCACGTGCCTTGGCCTGGTCGCACGGGTCGTATTCGTAGCTGATCGACACCGGGGTCAGGTTCAGCGACTGGATGACCTCGCCGAACGGCTCGTCCTTGCGGCTCATGTGGAACATCTTGAGGATCGCCGACTCGGTACGGTCGTCGCCGTCCTTTGCCCGGCCTTCAGCCTGCGCGATCCAGATCGAGGCGCAATCGTTGCGGATCGAGTGGTTGATATACGCCGACAGCAATTGATACGCCGCCATCTTCTCGCGGCGCCCGGTGATCGAGCGATGCACGATAAAACTCTTGTTCAGGCGCATCAGGTCGCTGACGAAGGGTTTCTGCAGCAGGTTGTCGCCGATCGCGATGCGCGGGGTCGGCAGGCCGGCGTGGTACACCGCGTAGTTGACGAAGGCCGGGTCCATCACGATGTCGCGATGATTGGCAATGAACAGGTAGGCGCTGCCGGACTTGAATTGCTCGACACCGGTGTAGGTCACGCCATCAGTGGCGCGCTCGATGGTGTGGTCGACGTAGAACTCGACTTTGTCCTGCAAAGTGGCCACGGAGGTCACGTCGGCAAACTCACGACGCAGCCGATGGGCTATAAGTGGTTTGAGCATCCAGCCGAAGGCACCGGCAAAACGCGGGAAGCGGAAGTGGGTGAGGATATCTAGAAACGCCTTGTCGCCGAGCAGTCTTGCCAGTACCGCAGGTACTTCGCTGTCGTCGTAAGGTCGGATGGCATCGAATTCGCCCATCATGCTCTCTTGTTGGAAACGGCTAGGGTAAGTAAAGGTTTTGATCGAAAACCAACGGGGCACGGTCTGAAAAGGTAGCCAGACAAAAATAGCCCTGCAAATAGACCGGCGATTATACGCACAAGTCACCTGGGAGACCGCGATGCTGGAAGCCGCTGAATACGAATGTCCTTATTGTGGGGAGACGGTCGAGACGACAGTGGACTTGTCCGGCGGTGATCAAACCTATATCGAAGACTGTCAGGTGTGCTGTGCGCCAATAAAGTTCGTATTGCAGGTGCATGGCGAGGATTGGTTTCTGGAAGTCTTCAGCGAAAACGAGTGAGGGGCGCCCATGCAGCGAATCTACGAGCCGGAAAACCTGATGGAAGGCGAGATGCTCAAGGGCATGCTCGCCAGTGAAGGCATCGAGGCGCATCTGGTGGGCCGCGATCTGCTCGGCGGCACGGGGGAATTGCCGATCTTCGGCCTGCTCGGCCTGTCGGTCGATAACGATCAGGCCGAATACGCCCGCGAACTGATCACCGCGTACAATGCCGCGCTGCCGCTGCCCGGCGATGAACCGGAGAGCTTCCCCGGGACGCTGGTCTGTTAGGCTGGTGTTCGTTTTATTTCTGAGTCGTGTTGCCCCATGTGTGGACGTTATGCCCTGTTTCGCTGGAATCGCGATTTCGCGGCCCTGCCCGGATTTCCCGCCGATCAGCAGGCGCAGTGGAACATTTCCCCCAATGATTCGGTGTTGATGCTGCGTGCCGAGGCTGACGGCCAACGCACGCTGGCCCGCGCCCGCTGGGGCCTGACGCCGCCGTGGCTGACCGATCTGTCGAAAACACCGGCGCATGCCCGGGCCGAAACAGTGGCCGAGCAACCGATGTTCCGCGAGGCGCTGCGCCTGCGCCGCTGTCTGCTGCCGGCCAACGGTTTCTACGAATGGCGCGGCAACCTGCGCAAGCGCCCGTACTGGCTTACGCCGGGGGAGGGCTCGTCGCTGTTTTTCGCGGCGATCTGGGAGGCCTATCCGGTGCAGGAGCAGGTGTGGCTGAGCACCGCCGTCATCACGCAGCCGGCGGCCAGTCAGCGCCGACCGTTGATTCTCGATGAGGCGGGGCAGGCGGCCTGGCTCGATCCCGCGACGCCGTTGCATGTGCTTCAGGGCTTGCTCGCCAGTGAGCCCGCGGCATTGCGCGAGCGGGTGCTGGCGAATCTGGTCAATGATCCGAAGCTCAATGGGCCGGAATGCCTGACCCCGGGTTGAGTTGATGCTGTGCCGCCCTCTTCGCGAGCAAGCCCGCTCCCACAGGTTTTGTGAACGCCGCAAAATTACTGTGGGAGCGGGCTTGCTCGCGAAGGGGCCTTTGGATCAGACCTTGAACTGATTGATCAGCCGCCGCTGCTGCTCCGCCAATTTAGTCAGACCCGCACTGGCCGAACTCGACTCATCCGCACCGCCCGCCACTTCATTCGCCACCTGACCGATATTGATCACGTTACGGTTGATGTCATCGGCCACTGCGCTCTGTTCTTCCGCCGCACTGGCAATCTGCGTATTCATGTCGTTGATCACCGACACCGCCTGAGTAATCGTCTCCAGCGCTTCAGCCGCTTTCGCCGCGTGCTGCACGCTTTCGTCGGTGCGGTTCTGGCTGTCCTCCATGACCCGCACCACATCGCGGGTGCCCTGTTGCAGTTGCTGGATCATGCTCTGGATTTCTTCGGTGGCCTTCTGGGTCTTCTGCGCCAGATTGCGCACCTCGTCCGCCACCACCGCAAAGCCGCGCCCTTGTTCGCCGGCCCGCGCCGCTTCGATTGCTGCGTTCAGCGCCAGCAGGTTGGTCTGCTCGGCGATCCCGCGAATCGCGATGAGGATTGCGTTGATGTTTTCGCTGTCCTTGGCCAGCGTCTGCACCACCTCAACGGCCTTGCCGATCTCCACCGCCAGTACGCCAATCGAGCTCGAGGTATCACGAACGATCTGCAGGCCTTGGCCAGCGGCCTGATCCGCATGGCTGGCGGCTTGCGCCGCCTGAGTGGCGTTGCGGGCCACGTCTTGCGCGGTGGCGGTCATCTCCTGTACCGCGGTGGCGACCTGATCGATCTCGGCCATCTGTTTCTGAATGCCGATGTTGGTGCGAATCGCGATGTCGGCAGTGTGTTCCGAGGAATCGCTGACGCTCTGCACTGACGTCACCACCTGCGTGATCATCGCCTGCAACTTGGCGAGGAAGGTGTTGAAGCCCTTGGCAATCGAGCCGAGCTCATCGCTGCGATCACTGCTCAAGCGGCGGGTCAGGTCGCCTTCACCTTTGGCGATGTCATCGAGCATGGCGACCATTTGCTTCAGGGGCCGGGCGATGCCATGACCCACCAGCCAGATCACCAACAAACCGATGGCGGCGATGATCAGGCCGACCATGGCCATGCCGAAGGTGTCGGACTTGCGTTGTGCATCAAGGTCGGCCTGGAGTTTTTGCAGATCCGCCATCACCGCGTTCAACGGCAGTTGCAGCATCAGGGTCCAGCGCGCGTCGGTCTGGCCGATGCCGAACGGCAGGTACAGCTCGATGCGGCCCTTGTCCTTGTTGACCGAGTAGGTGACTTCGCCGCGTTTGAGATTGGCCATGTTGGCGATCTGCTCGGCGTCGAGAATGTCGCTGACCTTTTCACCGAATTTGCTGGTGTCCTTGGTGTAGGCAACGATCCGGCCGTTGCCGCCGATCAGAGCCATTTGCCCGGCGCCGCTGTACAACTTCTGGTTGGCGCCGAGGAGCATGTCCTGGATGAAGTTCACCGACAGGTCGGCGCCGACGATGCCCTGGAATGCGCCGTTGAGCATGATCGGTTCAATGAACGAGGCGAGCATCACGACCTTGTCGCCGACTTTGTACGGCGCCGGATCGATCACGCAGGGCTTTTTCGTTTCCTTGGAGCAGAGGTAGTACTCACTGGCGCGTACCCCGGTGGACAGGGTTTTCTGATCGTCGACATCGGCCAGTTTGTCCACGCCCAGACTGCCGTCGGTATTGCGGAACCACCACGGCAGGAAGCGTCCGTTGGCGGGATCGATACCGGTCACGGCGCTGCCGACGTAGGCCGCGTCATTGTGGTCCAGGGCGTTTTTTTCCCAGCCGATGTAGGTGCCGAGAATCTTCGGGTTCTGCTCGACGTTCTCCTTGATCAGGCTGATCAGTTGCTCGCGGCTGACGCTCAGGCGCGGCTGGCCGTCGGCGCCCGGTGTGCCGAGCAGCGCGTTGACCCGCACCAGTCCGCCGGCAATCAGCAGCGGCGCTTCGAGTTCGCGCTGGATCTGGCTGACCTGAGTCTGCGCCAGCGAGGTCAGGCGCTGTTCGATGACTTGTTCGAACTGCGCCTGGGTGCGCTGTTGCACCATGTCTTGAGTGCGGGCACCGGAAAACAGCGCGTACAGCACCAGCGCGGCGACCACGCTGAGGACGATGGCGCCGGCCAGGGCGGCCACGGAAAACTGGATCGACTTGAACTTCATGGGAGCTCCGCACGCAAGAGGACGTCTGCGCTGTTGTATCGGCAGCAGGCATGGCGCCATGAGCGTTGAGCGGAACAAAGGGCGGAGGATGTCGCAAATGGATCGGTGCGCGACGCAGCGGCAGCAGACTTGCCGGTTGCTGTGAATTTTTTACGACAACAGCGGTGGGAAACTTCCGAAAGACGCTGCAACACGTCTGTTGTATCTGGCGCCGATACAATTCACCCCCTACGATACGCGGCAGGTTTTCAGGGAGCTTTTGAATGAACAAGACATTGGTTGTAAGTGCACTGAGCGCAGCGCTGTTGCTGGCCGGTTGTCAGTCGGTCAACACCACCAGCGGCGGAGCCGTGGGGGTGGAGCGCAAGCAGTACATGTTCAGCATGCTGTCCTCGCAAGAGGTCGACCAGATGTATGCCCAGTCCTATCAGAAGACCGTCGGCGAGGCGTCGAGCAAAGGCGTGCTGGACAAGACCAGCCCGGAGGCCAAGCGGGTTCAGGCGATTGCCAACCGGCTGATTGCCCAGGCACCGAACTTCCGCCCGGATGCGGCGCAGTGGCAGTGGGAAGTCAATCTGATCAAGAGCGACGAGCTCAACGCCAACTGCGGGCCTGGCGGCAAGATCATTTTCTACACCGGGCTGATCGATAGCCTGAAACTGACTGACGATGAAATCGCGGCGGTCATGGGCCATGAAATCGCCCACGCCCTGCGCGAGCACGGTCGTGAGGCGATGTCCAAAGCCTATGGCATTGAAATGGCCAAGCAGGGTGCCGGTGCGTTGCTCGGTCTGGGTCAGGACAGCCTGGCGCTGGCCGACACCGTGGCCAATTACGGCATGACCTTGCCCAATAGCCGCGCCAACGAAAACGAAGCCGACCTGATCGGTCTGGAACTGGCCGCCCGTGCCGGGTACAACCCGAATGCCGCGATCACCTTGTGGAACAAGATGAGCAAGGCTTCGGAAGGCGCACCGCCGGAGTTCATGAGCACCCACCCGGCCTCGTCCAGCCGGATCGCCTCGCTGCAGGCAGCGATTCCGAAGGTGATGCCGTTGTACGAGAAAGCGCCGAAATCCTGATGGTTTTGCCGCAAGGCTGATGGCCCCTTCGCGAGCAGGCTCGCTCCCACCTTTGGAATGCATTCCACTGTGGGAGCGAGCCTGCTCGCGAAGAACGATAACTCGGTCTACCGACTTACGGGGTTAAATCCAGCCACTGCTCTGCATCGCCTTGTACACCGCAACGATCGCCAGAATCAGGAACGCCGAAGCCGCCAGGCGACGGATCAAGGTCAGTGGCAATTTCTCCGCAGCAAAGTTACCCGCCAATACCACCGGCACGTTGGCAATCAACATGCCCAGGGTGGTGCCGATAATCACCAGCCACAGCTCAGGGTATTGCGCCGCCAGCATCACCGTGGCGATCTGCGTCTTGTCGCCGATTTCCGCGAGGAAAAACGCGATCAGCGTGGTCAGGAACGGGCCGAACTTGCGTGCGGTGCTGGCTTCATCGTCGTCCATCTTGTCCGGAACCAGCGTCCACAGCGCAGTGGCGGTGAAGCTCGCGGCAAGAATCCAGTGCAGGACCGAATCGGAGAAGAAGCTGCCGAACCAGGCGCCTACCGCACCGGCTGCCGCGTGGTTGGCCAGGGTCGCAGCGACGATACCGGCAATGATCGGCCAGGGTTTGCGAAAGCGAGCGGCGAGAATCAGCGCGAGCAGTTGCGTCTTGTCGCCGATTTCGGCCAAGGCAACGATTGCGGTGGGAACGAGTAACGAGTCCAGCATCAGGATTTTCCTAAGGGGCGGGTCGACACGGCTATGACACGTACAGCCTTCCCGCCCCGGGTAAGGTGTGCGTGTCATAGGTCTTGTCAAACCCTGCGATCCGTCTGGTGCGGACGCTTGGGTCGCATACGCCATGATCTGAGGATCAAGTATGTTGACGTATGCCGGACGAGCTTGGCGCTCGTGGGAGACTACTCCCCTAGGACGGAGCGGATTCTGCCTTCGCAAAACCGATAGAGCAAGAACAAATTTTCAGCCGCGCTTGGCCCGGTAAATCCGGAAACCATTGCCCTCGGCCTTGATCGCGCACACGCCCAGATGCTCTTCGATCAGTGGCTGATACTTCAGGAAGCTGTTCGCAACCAGGCGCAGTTCGCCGCCGTTTTTCAGATGTTTGGCCGCTTTTCGCAGCAAGTTCTCGGTGGCGAAATAATCGGTGTGCACGCCGACATGGAACGGCGGGTTGCTCAGAATCGCGTTCAAACCCATCGGTGCAGCGTCGATACCGTCGCCGGTCAGCACTTCGGCGTCCAGACCGTTGGCCGCCAACGTCAGGCGACTGCTGGCGGCGGCGAAGGCATCGACGTCGAGCAAAGTCACCTGATTGTGCGGATAACGCCGTTTGACCGCCGCGCCCAAAACCCCGGCGCCACAACCGAAATCCAGCAGATGACCGCTCGGCAGTTTGTCCAGATGCTCCAGCAGCAGGGCGCTGCCGCGATCCAGTCGGCCATGGCTGAACACGCCCGGCAGGCTGATGACTTTAAGCGGGCCTTCGGCCAGCGGCAGCTCATAAGTCTGCGCCAGGCTTTCCAGCGATTTTGCTTCAGGCGCGTTGGCCACGGTGACCTGCCAGAGTTGGCAGTGACGGGCGCTGTCGAGTTTGCGCGGCTTGCCGAACGGGTTGAGTTGCTTGGACGCACCCTCGATGCCGCTGCGTTTTTCCCCGACCAGAAACACCTCACGCCCGGCCAGACGTGCGGCCACGGCATTGAGGATGTAATCGGTCAGATCCTTGGACTTGGGCAAAAACACCACGGCGCTGTCGAACTCGCGCTCCGGCACGTTTACGCCGAAATGGCTGCGACCTTCGAAGCGCGCATCGAGAGCGGCCTGATCGCCGGCATGCCAGCACCAGCCGAACGCATTGGGCAGGCGCCCTAGCAGATCGTCGGCAGGCAAACCGGCCAACAACAGCGAACCCTGGAATAACTCGGCCTGACGAAGCAGTACTTCACTGCGCGGATCCATAACTGCTCCCTGGAAAAAAAGTGCCGTAGTTTATCAACTGACGACCCGCAGCGCTGTACCGCTGAAGAATGCCAGGGCGTTTTCGGTCAATTGGCCGACGATGCGTTGCCGCGCTTCGCGACTGCCCCAGGCGTTGTGCGGAGTGACGATCAGCCGCGGAATATCGGCCGCCAGCAGCGGATTGCCGTTGACCGGCGGTTCGACACTGAGCACATCGGTGGCGGCGCCGCCGAGGTGACCGTTGCGCAGGGCATCGGCCAAGGCTTGCTCGTCGATCAAGCCGCCACGAGCGGTGTTGACCACAAAGGCGCCGGGTTTCATCGACGCCAGTTCACGGGCGCCGATGAAGTGCCGGGTGTGTTCGTTGAGTGGGCAGTGCAGGGTCAGGGCGTCGATCTGCGGCAGCAATTCGTTCAGCGGCAGACGGTCCGGGCGGGCGGGGCGGCCTGGGATCTGCCCGAGCAATACGCGCATGCCAAACGCTTCCGCCAGTCGCGCGACCGCACCGCCGAGTTCGCCATGACCAAGCAGGCCGAGGGTTTTGCCCTCCAGTTCGACGATCGGGTAGTCGAGCAGGCAGAACTGTCTGGCTTGCTGCCAGCGACCTTCGCCGACCGCTTTTTGATAATCCGCGAGGCGGGTGGCGAGGTTGAGCAGCAGCATGATCGTGTGTTGCGCCACCGACGGCGTGCCGTAACCCTGACAGTTGCACACGGTGATGCCGTGGGCGCGTGCTGCGTCCAGATCGACGTTGTTGGTGCCGGTGGCGGTGATCAGGATCAGTTTAAGATCCGGGTTGGCGGCCATCGCGGCGGCGTCGATGCGGATCTTGTTGGTGATCGCCACGCTGGCCCCGTGCAGGCGTTCGGCGACTTGATCAGGCGCAGTCTGGGCGAACAGTTGCAGGTCGCTGAAGCAGGCGCGCAACGGGCTGAGGTCGAGATCGCCGAGATCCAGTGACGGGTGATCGAGGAATACGGCGCGGCGCGGGTTCGTCATCAACTGTACCTTTTGTGCTTGGAACGGAAGGCGTAATCTGCCGAGCCTATCAGATGAAACAATTGGTTACTCACAGCGCCCGCAATACCCTGTGGCGAGGGAGCTTGCTCCCGCTGGGCTGCGAAGCAGACCCAAACCCATTCACCGTATTGTGTCAGGCACACCGGTGTTTCAGATTTTACGACTGCTGCGCAGCCGAGCGGGAGCAAGCTCCCTCGCCACAGGGTTTGAGCCAGTTGATGAATTGTTTTTACTCATTAAAGAGGAGCCCCCATGTACTGGACCGAGTTCTTGACCGTTGCACTGATCCACCTGTTGGCCGTGGCCAGCCCCGGCCCGGACTTTGCCGTGGTGGTGCGGGAGAGTGTGACCCATGGTCGTCGCGCCGGCACCTGGACCGCGCTGGGCGTGGGCACGGCGATTTTCCTGCATGTGGGTTATTCGCTGCTCGGCATCGGCCTGATCGTTTCGCAGTCGATCGTGCTGTTCAACGCCTTGAAATGGGCCGCCGCCGCGTACCTGCTGTACATCGGCTTCAAGGCCTTGCGCGCGCAGCCGGCGAAAACCGTTACCGATGATCTGCACAAAGAGGCCGGCGTGCGCACCGCGCGCGGCGCCTTCACTTCGGGCTTCGTCACCAACGGCCTGAACCCGAAAGCCACGCTGTTCTTCCTGTCGCTGTTCACTGTGGTGATCAACCCGCACACGCCGCTGGCGGTGCAGGCGGGTTATGGGGTTTACCTGGCCGTTGCGACCGCTTTCTGGTTCTGTCTGGTGGCGATGCTGTTCAGTCAGCAACGTGTACGTGCCGGTTTTGCCCGCATGGGCCACTGGTTCGACCGCACCATGGGCGCGGTGCTGATCGCTCTCGGCGTGAAAATCGCGTTTACCGAGATGCATTGATCTCAGAACCGCGACTTAAAACTGTGGGAGCGAGCCTGCTCGCGAATGCGTTGGGTCAGTCGACATTATTGGTGGCTGAAAGACCGCTTTCGCGAGCAGGCTCGCTCCCACAGGGTCTTACACAAGCTCGCTGAGTTTGCTCAGATTATTCAGGTACTCCCGGGGATTGTCCCCGAGCAAACGGCGAAACATCGCGCTGAACGCCCGCGCGCTGCCGTACCCCAGGTCCCGCGCCACGCGCTGCACGCTGTCCCCGGCGAGCAGGCGCGGTAGCGCTTCCATCAGGCGCAGTTGCTGGCGCCAGGCGTTGAAGCTCATCTTCAGTTGTCGCTGGAACAGCCGCGCCAGAGTGCGTGAGCTGGCGCCGACCTGCTGCGCCCAGTCTTCCAGGGTGTTGGGGTGATCCGGTGTGTGCAGCAACGCCAGACAGATGTTCTGCAGGCGTCGGTCAGTAGGCATTGGAATGTGCAGCGGCAGGTTTTCCAGGCTGGCGAGCTCTTCCAGCATCAACTGCTGGATTAGCGGATTGTCCGCGTGCGGCGGGCCCTGCACGGCGCGCAGGATCAGCTCGCGCAACAGCGGCGTCACCGCCAGCACGCAGCACTGTTGCAGGCTGGCCGGTGACCGCTCGGGGGCAATGAACAGCGAGCGCATCTGCACATCGCCGGACATGAAAATCTCGTGCGCGACTTGCGGCGGAATCCACACTGCGCGGCTTGGCGGAATCACCCAGGCACCGAGGTCGGTGACCACCCGCATGATCCCTCGGACGGCATACAGCAACTGCGCCTCGCGATGCAGGTGTAGCGACTGGTGCGCGCCGTCCAGATAATCCCGGGGATAGGCACTCACCGGGCCGTGTTCGAAGTGGCTGATCAACATGTCGGATTCGATGACCTGGTTGGCAGGTATGCGCTTTTTCGCCAACTTAGCATAAAGCCGCTGACAACAATCCGCCCATAACAAACACAAGCGTGCCGCCATGAACCAATCCCGAAACGTGATCCGCTACGTCAATGCTGCCCATGTGATCGACCACATGTTCATGCTGATTTTTCCCGCCGCCGTGCTCGGCATGACCCAGGCCTTCGGCCTCGACTACGCCGCACTGATCGGCCTGTCGCTGGGCGGGTTCATTGCCTTTGGCGCCTGTTCGTTACCGGCCGGCTGGCTGGGCGATCACTGGAGTCGGCGGCAGATGATGCTGGTGTTTTTCTTCGGCATCGGCGCCTCGGCGATCTTCACCGGGCTGAGCACCAGCCCGACGATGCTGGTGATCGGGTTGACCCTGATCGGAATTTTCGCCGCGATCTACCACCCGGTGGGCACCGCGATGCTGGTGGCCTACGCGCAGAATCGCGGCCGGGAGATCGGCATCAATGGCATGTGGGGCAACCTCGGCGTGGCGTTCTCGGCGCTGATCACCGGGTTGCTGGTGGCGCAGTTCGGCTGGCGTTCGGCTTTCGTGTTACCGGGGATGGTGGCGATCGTGCTGGGAATCGGCTTTGCCGTGCAGGTGCGTGAAGAGCCGATCCCGCAGCGTCCACACACCGCACTGAAGGGCGCTGCCGGGCAGCGGATTTCGATGCTCATGGTGTTCGGTGTGCTGGCACTGGCGACGGCCACCGGTGGCGTGGTGTTCAACGCCACCACCATGACCTACCCGAAGCTGTTTCAGGAACGTCTGCATGATTTGTTCGCCTCGCCGCAAACCCTCGGCGTGGTGGTCAGCCTGGCGTATGCCTTTGGTGCAGTGGCGCAGTTGAGCATTGGCCAGGTGCTGCACCGAGTCAGCTTGAAATGGCCGTTTATTGTGTTGACGCTGTTTCAGGCGCCGCTGTTGTACGCCATGGCGTATGTCGATGGTTGGGCAGTGATCGTGCTCGGTGCGGCGTTCATGTTCGTGGTGTTCGGTCAGGTGACGGTGAACGACTCGATGGTCGCCAATTTCGTCGCGCCGCAGTGGCAATCGCGGGTCTTCGCCCTGCGTTACTGCCTGTCGTTCGGCGCCAGTGCGACAGCGATTCCGCTGATTGCCTACATCGAACCGCGCCATGGTTTTGTCGGGCTTTACTTGATTCTGGCGGGTTTCGGCGCATTAACCTTCCTTGCTGCGCTGGTTTTCCCACGGACGCCTTCAGAAGCGGCTGTAGGGCAAACGGCCTGAACGGCGCTGAAATACCGACAAATGCTGGCGCAAAGCTAGCATTTGTACGGCTGTGCAAATCATTCCTTCGGCTGATTTGACTGGGGTATAACGGCTCTAGAGTAACGCTCTCTACGCCAACACCGTGCAGCCAGAAAAGGGATTCATATGTTGCAGACTCGCGTCATTCCCCCGGCCGATGGGGCCTACCAGTATCCATTGCTGATCAAACGGCTGCTGATGTCCGGCGCCCGTTACGAGAAAACCCGCGAGATCATTTACCGAGACCAGTTGCGCTACAGCTATCCGACCCTGATCGAGCGGGTGGCGCGGCTGGCCAACGTATTGACGGCGGCCGGGGTGAAGGCGGGTGACACCGTGGCGGTGATGGACTGGGACAGCCATCGCTACCTCGAATGCATGTTTGCCATTCCGATGATCGGCGCGGTGATCCACACCATCAACGTGCGTCTGTCGCCGGAGCAGATCCTCTACACCATGAACCACGCCGAGGACCGCTTCGTGCTGGTCAACAGCGAGTTCGTTGGGCTGTACCAGGCCATCGCGCCGCACCTGACCACCGTCGAGAAAACCCTGCTGCTGACCGATCTGCCGGAAAAGACCGCCGAGCTGCCGAACCTGGTCGGCGAGTATGAGCAACTGCTGGCCGCTGCGAGCCCGCAGTACGACTTCCAGGACTTCGACGAGAACTCGGTCGCCACTACCTTCTACACCACGGGCACCACCGGTAACCCGAAAGGTGTGTACTTCACCCATCGGCAAC
Organism: Pseudomonas sp. lyk4-TYG-107; assembly: GCF_030209055.1. Lineage (NCBI taxonomy): Bacteria > Pseudomonadati > Pseudomonadota > Gammaproteobacteria > Pseudomonadales > Pseudomonadaceae > Pseudomonas > Pseudomonas sp. lyk4-TYG-107. The sequence continues at coordinate 51,343 of NZ_JARVST010000018.1, read as the reverse complement.
TGGTGCTGCACACCATGGGCGTGTCGACGATCATGGGCGCGATCGACAGCGTGCGCCTGCTCGGCACCAACGACGTGTACATGCCGATTACCCCGATGTTCCATGTGCATGCCTGGGGTTTGCCGTACGTGGCAACCATGCTCGGGCTCAAGCAGGTTTATCCGGGGCGTTACGACCCGGAATTCCTCGTCGAGCTGTGGCGCAAGGAGAAGGTCACGTTCTCCCACTGCGTGCCGACCATCCTGCAGATGCTGCTCAACGCCAAAGGCGCGCAGGGCACCGACTTTGGCGGCTGGAAGATCGTCATCGGTGGCAGTGCGCTGAACCGCACGCTGTATGAAACCGCCAAGGCCCGGGGCATTCAGTTGACGGCGGCGTACGGCATGTCGGAGACCGGGCCACTGGTTTCCTGTGCGCATTTGAACGACGAGTTGATGGCCGGCACCGAAGACGAACGCACCACTTACCGGATCAAGGCCGGTGTGCCGGGGCCGTTGGTGGAAGCGGCGATCGTCGACGCCGAGGGCAACTTCCTCCCCGCCGACGGCGAAACCCAGGGCGAACTGGTGCTGCGCGCGCCGTGGCTCACCGAAGGCTATTTCAACGAACCGCAGAAGGGCGCCGAGCTCTGGGCCGGTGGGTGGCTGCACACCGGCGATGTGGCAACGCTCGACAGCATGGGCGTGATCGACATCCGCGACCGCATCAAGGATGTGATCAAGACTGGCGGCGAATGGATTTCCTCGCTGGACCTCGAAGACCTGATCAGCCGTCATGTGGCGGTACGCGAAGTAGCAGTGGTGGGCATCGCCGATCCGCAATGGGGCGAGCGGCCGTTTGCACTGCTGGTGATCCGCGAAGGGCACGAGATCGGGGCGCGCGAGCTCAAGGAACACCTCAAGCCGTTCGTGGAACTGGGGCACTTGAGCAAGTGGGCGATTCCAAGCCAGATCGCCCTTGTTACGGAAATTCCCAAGACCAGTGTCGGCAAGCTCGACAAGAAGCGCATCCGCCTCGACATCACCGAATGGCAGGCCAACAACAGCACCTTCCTTTCGACACTTTGAGTGTCTGCTGGCGCGCCGAAACCGGCGCGCCAGACCCACCAAGCAAGCGCTTGGCTTGTTAAATCGAAAAATTCAGCCATCCTTGCCGTGCCGACATGTGTCGGACTGGCGAAAGGACTGTTCCAGAGTGGCCGGCAGCTGCAAATCACACTTTAGAGGGATCAAGCAGTACCCCCTGCTGGCTATAGTCCGCTCAAGGATTTTTAAGAACGGGGCACACGCACGAACAGGGGCGATGCAACTTTGGAGTGACGTCGGGTGGCTACTGGCTCCCGGTCTTCCAGGCGTTTTTAAAAGTACTCACTGCCATAACAATAATGCACATGGAGTAGCGTCGATGACATCAGTAAACCAGTTCTGGCGCCGGGCTAAACTGCCTCTGGCCGTCAGTCTTGCCTCTACGCTCGCCGGGCCCGCATTCGGCGTCAGTTTCAACGTCGGTGAAATCGAAGGTCAGTTCGACTCCTCGCTCTCCCTGGGCATGAGTATCTCGACCCAGCAGCCGAACAAGGACCTTATTGGTGTCAACAACGGCGGCAAGGGCCTGTCCCAGACCTCCGACAACGGCCACCTGAACTTCAAGAGCGGGCAAGCCTTCTCGAAGATCTTCAAGGGCATCCATGATCTGGAACTGAAATACGGCGACACCGGGGTCTTCGTCCGGGGCAAATACTGGTACGACTTCGCGCTGCAGAATCAGGACCTGGAATACAAGGACGTGAGCAACCACAACCGCGACGTCGCGGCGCGCTCTTCCGGCGGGCAGATCCTCGACGCCTTCGTCTACCACAACTACTCGATTGCCGATGAGCCAGGTTCGGTGCGTCTGGGCAAGCAGGTGGTGAACTGGGGCGAAAGTACCTTCATCGGTGGTGGCATCAACTCGATCAACCCGATCGACGTGTCCGCGTTCCGCCGTCCGGGTGCCGAGATCAAGGAAGGCCTGATCCCGGTCAACATGTTCTACGTGTCCCAGAGCATTACCGAAAACCTCTCGGCCGAAGGTTTCTACCAGATCGACTGGCAGAAGACCGTGACCGACAACTGCGGCACGTTCTTCTCGCAGCCGGACATCGTCACCACCGGTTGCGACGACAACCTGCGGGTACTGAACAAGCGTTCGACCATTCCGGGTATCGCGCTCGGGCCGTTGGCCAATGCTGGCGTCGACGTCAACGAAGAGGGCGTGCTGGTGCGCCGTTCGCCCAACCGCAACGCGCGTGACAGCGGGCAGTGGGGCGTTTCCGCCAAGTACATGTTCGACCCGCTGGCCACCGAGTTCGGCGCTTACTTCATGAACTACCACAGCCGTGCGCCGATCTTCAGCGCCACCGGCGCGCCACAGTCGATCTATAACGGCGTGGCGGCATTGCCGGGGCCGTTCCAGGCGCTGGGTCCACTGGTAGTCGCAGGCAACTCGAACTACTTCATCGAATACCCTGAAGACATTCGCCTGTACGGTCTGAGCTTCTCCACTACCCTGCCTACCGGTACGGCGTGGAGCGGTGAAGTCAGCTATCGGCCGAATGCGCCGGTGCAGTTGAACTCCACTGACATTCTGTTCGCCGGCGTACGTCCGCTGGGAGGCGCGTTGACCAACGCGTCGGTCCTCAACGGCGTGCCGGGCCAGGATCTGCACGGTTACAACCGTAAAGAAATCACCCAGCTGCAAACCACCCTGACGCACTTCTTCGATCAGGTGATGGGCGCCAACCGTCTGACCCTGGTGGGTGAAGTCGGCGTGACCCACGTCGGTGGCCTGGAAAGCAAATCCGAAGCCCGTTACGGCCGCGATCCGGTGTTCGGCCCGGGTGAACTGCCTGCCACGGGAGGTCTCAACACCTGCTCGCAGATCCTCAACACCTCCACCATCAACGGTGCCGGCCCGGGGGCTTCGCGCGATAACGTTTCCAGCAACTGCAACAACGACGGTTTCACCACAGCCACATCGTGGGGCTATCGCGCTCGGGCCATCTGGGATTACAGCGACGTGTTCGCCGGCGTGAACCTCAAGCCGAACGTGGCCTGGTCCCATGACGTGAAAGGTTACTCGCCAGGCCCTGGCGGCAACTTCGAGGAAGGTCGCAAGGCCATCAGCCTCGGTCTCGATGCCGAATACCAGAACACCTACACGGCGAGTCTGGCCTACACCAACTTCTTTGGCGGCGACTACACGACCGTGGACGATCGTGACTTCGTGGCCTTGAGCGTCGGCGTGAACTTCTAAGCACAGTTTTTTCAGGACGAACACACATATGAAAATAACAAAGAGTCTGTTCCACGCGGGTGTTCTGGGTTTGTCGCTGCTGGCGACCAGCGTCATGGCGGCCGTTCCCGCCGCCGAAGCCGACAAGCTGGGCAAGAGCCTGACCCCGATGGGCGCCGAAATGGCCGGCAACGCCGACGGTTCGATCCCTGCCTGGAAACCGTTGGCGAAAAATGCCGGCACGGTCGACAGCAAGGGCTTCCTGTCCGATCCGTTCGGCAGTGAAAAACCGCTGTTCACCATCACCGCGCAGAACGTCGAGCAGTACAAGGACAAGCTTGCTCCGGGCCAGTACGCGATGTTCAAGCGCTACCCGGACACCTTCAAGATTCCGGTTTATCCGTCCCATCGCGGCTCGACCGTGCCGGATGACGTGTTCGCCGCGATCAAGAAAAACGCCACCACCACCAATCTGGTCGCAGGCGGTAACGGTCTGGAAAACTTTGACACTGCCGTGCCGTTCCCGATTCCGAAAAGCGGTCTGGAAGTGATCTGGAACCACATCACCCGCTATCGCGGTGGCAGCGTGACCCGTCTGGTGACCCAGGCGACTCCGCAAACCAACGGCTCGTTCAGCCTGGTGTACTTCCAGGACCAGTTCGTGTTCCGCGACAAGATGAAGGACTACGACCCGGCCAACCCGGGGAACATCCTGTTCTACTTCAAGCAGAAAGTGACTGCGCCGGCACGTCTGGCCGGTACCGTACTGCTGGTGCACGAAACCCTCGACCAGGTGAAGGAGCCGCGCAAGGCGTGGGTCTACGCCACTGGTCAGCGTCGTGTGCGTCAGGCACCGCAAGTGTCCTATGACGGCCCGGGCACTGCCGCGGACGGTCTGCGTACCTCCGACAACCTCGACATGTACAACGGTGCGCCGGATCGCTACGACTGGAAGCTCGAAGGCAAGAAAGAGATGTACATTGCCTCCAACAGCTACAAGATCGACTCGCCGACCCTCAAGTACGCCGACATCATCAAGGCCGGCCATATCAATCAGGATCTGACCCGTTACGAGTTGCGTCGTGTCTGGCACGTGGTCGCCACCCTGAAACCGGGTCAGCGCCATATCTATGCCAAACGTGACTTCTACATCGACGAGGACACCTGGCAGGCAGCGGTCATCGACCACTACGACGGTCGCGGTCAGCTGTGGCGTGTCGCCGAAGCGCATGCCGAGGACTACTACGACAAGCAAGTACCGTGGTACGCGCTGGAAGCCCTGTACGACCTGCAATCGGGCCGCTACCTGGCGCTGGGCATGAAGAACGAAGAGAAATCAGCGTATGACTTCGGTTTCTCTGCCACCAAGAGCGAATTCCAGCCGGGCAACCTGGGCCAGGACGGTATCCGCTAAGCTTTGACCCGAGGCCGCATCCTCGAAAAAACGCCCCGACTGGTTCGGGGCGTTTTTTTTGGCGTTGATTTTGTAGGAGCTGCCGGCTCTCGACAGTCTTTTTGTAGCCATTTGTAGCAGCAACCTTCATAACCGCTACGTTTAAGGCTAGGCTGCGGACATCTGCTACGCCGCCAACCGCCATTCGAACAAGAGCCGGCCATGACTGATCTGTCCCCACTTCCGGGTCCCGCAAGCGTTGCCGTCGCGGCACTGGACGGACGTTTTTTCCGTCCTCCGCTGCCGGACGGATACGTCTTGCGGCCACGTCTCTGCGAGCGCCTGCAAACCGGGCTCGGTGGACGTCTGTTACTGGTGTGCGCTCCGGCCGGGTTCGGCAAGAGTTCGCTGGCGGTGGAGTTCTGTCAGAGCCTGCCGGCGCACTGGCAAAGCCTTTGGCTGGGATTGAGCCCACGGGATAGCGATCCGGGGCGGTTTCTCGAGCGGTTACTGGAAGGGTTGCAGGATTACTTTCCGGATCTGGGCAGTCGTGCACTCGGCCTGTTGAAGATGCGCCAGCGCCATCAGCCGTTCGCCTTCGAAGAATGGCTCGACGGCTTGCTCGATGAACTGGCCCTGCAACTGCAACCGACGGCGCCGCTGTTGCTGGTGCTCGACGACTACCATCTCGCCCAAGGCCCGGTACTCGACCGTTGCCTGCAGTTTTTCCTCAATCATCTTCCCGATGGCTTGCTGGTCATGGTCACCAGTCGGCAGCGCCCGGACTGGCATCTGGCGCGTCTGCGCCTGTCGCGCCAGTTGCTCGAAGTGCATGAGCAGGACTTGCGCCTGACCCACGATGAGGCCCTGACGCTGCTCGATCGACACAGCAGTTCATTGCGCGGCGAAGCGCTGGAAAACCTGATCCAGCGCAGCGAAGGCTGGGTGGCCGGACTGCGTTTCTGGTTGCTTGCGGTCTCCGAGGCTGGCAGCGGGGCTCCGTTGCCACCCGCGCTGAACGGCGGGGAAGGGCTGATCCGCGATTACCTGTTGGAAGAAGTGATCGATTGCCTGCCGGCCGAGGTGCAGGCGTTTCTCTACGACACCGCCCCTCAAGAGCGCTTTTGCAGCGAGCTGTGCGACGCGGTGCGCGAAGCACACGACAGCGCCGAAATCCTGCGGTTTCTGTTGGCGCATCAGGTATTTCTGGTGCCGCTGGACGAACACGGTCACTGGTATCGCTATCACCATTTGTTTTCCGATCTGCTGCGCAGCCGTCCGGTGACCCAGACGCTGGTGCCGGCGGCGACCCTGCACCTGCGCGCCTGTCGCTGGTTCAATGCTCAAGGGCTGCTCGACGAAGCGGTGGAGCAGGCCTTGCGCGCCGGCCATCTGGATGTCGCAGCGAATCTGGTGCAGAACCTGTCCGAGGAACAACTGCTCGCCGAGCAGAACGTGGGCATGCTGCTGCGCTGGAAAATGGACTTGCCCGACAGCCTGCTGATCAGCACGCCACGCTTGATCGTGCTCTATAGCTGGGCGCTCGGGCTGGCCTGTCAGCTGGATGCCGCTGAAGAGCTGGCCAGTCATTTAAGTCGTTTCCTGCCGGCGCCTTCGGCTTCGGCGCAGAAGTCGATGCTGGCGCAATGGCTGGCGTTGAGCGGGATCATCGCTCGAGGGCGTGGGCTTCGGGAGTTGACGATCAGATATTGCACCGAGGCCCTGGAAAGCCTGCCGGCCAAACGTTATGGCCAACGGCTGATGTGTTTATCGACCCTGTCCAATCTGGCCATTGCTGATGGCGATCTGTGGCGCGCACGCGGTCTTAACCGTGAATCCCTGGAATTGGCGCAACGGGTCGGCAATCCGCTGTTCGAAGCTTTGGCCCATTACGACCGTGCACGGGTGTTGCAATCGCGCGGCGAAATTCTGCGCGCACTCGATGAAGCCCATCAGGGCCTGGAGCGCTTACGCGGCTTGTCACCACAACGCCTGTATGCGGTGCGCGCACGGTTGACGTTGTATGAGGGTTTTCTGTTGGCCATGCGCTTGCAGCCTCAGGCGGCACGCGTGCGGTTGTTGGCCGGAATCGGCGAGGCACGCGCCTGTCGCGATATCAGCGTGTTGATCGGCCACTGCGTGATCGCCCGCCTGGACGGCGCCACTGGCGAGTTCGCCAAGGCCTTTGCCGAACTCGCTGAAGCCGAGCGCCTGATGCACATCTGGGACGTGCCGCCGATCTACTATCTGGCGATGATCACGCTGGTCAAATGTGAACTGTGGCTGGCGCAAGGCCGCACCGACCTGGCCGAAGCCTGGCTGGCGCGATTGGGTCAGACGTACACGGGCGAACGCGCTGCCGCACCACCAGAATTTCATCCACAGTTGCCGCTGCATGTGGAACTGCAACAGGCACTGCTCGACATGATTCAAGGGCAACCGATGCTCGCAGAAGGGCGGTTGAACGTGTTGCATGAAAATGGCCAGCAAACCGGCCGGCAGTTGCTCAGTGTGATGGCGTTGACGCAGAAGGTCGCGTTGCTGCTGGCAGGGGGGCGTGAGCCCGAGGCCAGGAAAGCATTGAATCAGGCATTGGAGGCGGCGGCTGGGGGCGTGTTGCAGCCATTCAATACGTTGGTGAAAGAACATGGCGACTGGCTGCGCGGGCAGTTGGTATCGATTGCGTCGACGGCGATCATTCAGCAATTGCTGGGGTACCTTCCCCTTCCTGTTGCTCGCCCGGTTGCAGAGATTTGCGTGACAGAGCAGCTCAGCAGTCGCGAACTGGCCGTGCTGCGCCTTATCGCCCAAGGATGCTCGAATCAGGAAATCAGCGAGCAGCTGTTCATTTCCCTGCATACCGTGAAAACTCACGCCAGCCATATCAACAGCAAGTTGGGGGTTGAGCGGCGCACACAGGCGGTGGCGCGGGCCAAAGAGTTAGGAGTGTTAGGCTGAATGCGAAAAATTTTCAGATTGGCGTGCGTTTGAACCGGATTTCGGCGTGTTCTTACTGTATCGTTTCGGCTCTTTAAATTAATGGTTCGCGCTAAATGCCGTACGTTTGGAAGGTTCGAATCGATGATTGATGCTGTTGACCTTTTTTGTGGTGCTGGTGGGCTCACCGCCGGCATGCGGAACGCTGGTGTCACCGTGCGTGCGGGCTATGATAATGAGCGTCAGTGTGAGTTCGCTTACCATGAGAATAATGGTGCTGCTTTTATTGCCAAGAATGTCGAAGATGTATCTGTTCAAGAGATACAGGAGTGGTATCGACCTAACCGCCTGAAATTATTAGCGGGTTGTGCTCCTTGCCAGCCGTTCTCAACATATAACCAAGGTAAAGATACTCGCAGCGATAGAAAATGGCCTCTACTTTATGCTTTTCGCCGCCTTATCGATGGGGTTAAACCAGATCTTGTCACGATGGAAAATGTGCCAGATGTCACAAAGCATGAGGTATATCATGACTTTGTCAGTGGTTTAGTTGATCTCGGATATCATGTATGGGCCGATCGTGTTCTCTGTGTCAATTATGGTTTACCGCAGCAGCGCCGTCGTCACGTACTTCTCGCTTCGAAGCTTGGTCCGATTAGAATAATTGAACCAACACATATCGGTAAACCTAAAACAGTGCAGGAAGCGATCGGGTTCTTACCCGAGATCGCAGCCGGGGAGTGCGATCCCCATGATCCGCTCCATCGATCCGCGACTCTTACGCCTCTTAATGTTCAACGGATATTGCATTCACGCCCTGGTGGGACATGGAAGGATTGGCCACGTGAGTTGGTTGCAGAGTGCCACAAAAAACCAAGCGGTAAAACATACCCAAGTGTTTATGGGCGGATGAGAGGTGATGAACCCAGTCCAACTATGACCACATTATGTTATGGTTTTGGTAACGGTAGATTTGGTCACCCTCAGCAAAACAGAGCGATTTCTTTAAGGGAGGCTGCAATACTTCAGTCATTTCCTCCAAACTATATATTCATGCCGAGCAATAAAATTACTTTCAAAGCAGTTGGCCGAATGATTGGGAACGCAGTCCCAGTGAGGTTGGGTGAGGTAATAGGCGAAAGCTTGATTGCACATGCAAATGAATATATTCATGACATTCACCAATAGCTTAATCTGAAGTTTACGCGAATTTTTTGAGTCGTAATTTTGAAGGTAATATATTATAGATAGTTAATATCTTCTGTGCGCTTTTAAGTAAGATGGCGCACAGAAGATGATAGTTTAGACGTTTACGTTACCTTGGAGAGAATGTATTCGAAATTTTTGTTTAGGCCTAATAGTTTTGCAACGGTTTTTATATTGGGCGGCAAGCTTGCACCGTATATAGACAGTGCTGCGTAGATTGTAGTATCGGTAATACTAAAGTTTTCGGGCTCAGAAAATACTATTGGGTGAGCCGGGACACTACCGTCGATCCAGTCAACGTTATTAGCTAGCGGAAATTTAATCGAGTCGATTTTTTCAAATGCTTGAATATATTGAGCATGCCAGTAATTGTGGCGCTGGTCTCCTTGGAAGTGTGGTGGATCAATTCTGAAACCATACGATTTAGCACCCGCTTTTGCGTCCTTTCCACGGCATACCATTATCTCTACTTTACTTTTATAAGGCTTTTCAAAATCCCAGCGACACCATAGGCCAATTACAGAATCTTTCAGGCGGCTAGGTGGGTTAAGAGAAATTATCTTGTCGCCGAAGTCTCCTGAGTTAGACGATGTAAGGGTTTTTATGTCGTCGGCATTGTGAATCCAGTTTGCGTTTTTGATAATCGGCATTCTGGTTATTTTTGTTTTTAGATTTTCTGTACCATCTTGATGTAATGCGCTCAGAAGTTTTTGGAATTTTGTCAGATCGCTAGACATAAAGGGGCTCACTATATCAGGCGAACTTTAGGTGCGTATTTTATTTCTCGCGCTTTGAATGCTGTCCGAGAAATGTATCTGTTTGACCAAATGGAATTCAATGCTGAGCTGAATTCATCTGTTTCCTCCCGTGTTACGAAAATAGAAAAGTCCTCAAGATAAACAGGTAGATTCAATTCATCAATTTCGACATCAATTTGATAAAGCTTATCTAATTTATCCGAAGCCTCAATTCTTTGCGTCCAATAACCGTCACGAGATAGCCAGTGTCTCTTTTTAAATGTGAATTCCTCCAAAGCATCGTGAAGAATTTTTTCATTTGTAAAGCTCCCCGCTCTCAGCCACGTATCGTTGATGCTTACATCGCCTTGTTGTATCCAATACATTCTCGAAATTAGGTGCGGAATGTCAGCGACTGCATCACCAGACGCCATCACCATATGAGTAAGCCATCTCTTCATTTGGGCTACTATTACGGATGTAGCGATTTTTTTGCGCTCAATCTCTTCAGGGTTTGTAAGAACCCAAGTCTTGATTTCTTCAGTGATGCAGCCGTTGCAACCATGCATGAAAAAGTCTAAGAAGGTTGCATTCTGTGGTTCTGGTGACTGAGGGTTAATGAATCCGAGAGCAGTTTTTGTCAATGCTCTGAAATCATCCTCATTGAAATTTAGGAAGTCGAATACTTTGGTGTCTTTTAACTCAATACCCATTAAATCTTTGCGGCATTGATGAATATCATCGATTAATTCTGGCAGCGATGGCCAGTACCAAGGCCGAAAGTTCTCCCTATTCATGTCGATAGGCAGTTTTCTAGACTCTGGTTTTACCCAAAGAGTACCGCAAACTAAGCTTTCTGCGTTTAAATGAAGATCCGCAGCGGTGACCGTTGGAGCTAAAAGGCTTAGGTCAAAGTCAACTTCGTGGAATCGATTGAGTATACAAACAACGGGGATTTGAGAGAAAGCCCGAAAAGCACCGGCCAGATCTTCGGCGGTTAACCACGCATGGCCGTCTAACTTTGGAAGTTGGTAATCAAGGAATAGTACATCTACTCCCTCCAGGCTTCTAAGTGAGTTTGGTGCTGTGTCTAGTTTGCTTGAGTCAGACAAGATTCCGGTTATTTTTTCTATAAGTTCATTTTTTTCTTTTAGTGGGATGTTTTTAAATTCAACTTCGTGTGGGAATTCACTAATGGACTCTATCGCATGTTTAATATTGCTCAGGCTTTGAGTCTGGTTTTCTTCATAGTCGTCAATAAGAGCGACGGTTATTTTCATATTTATATCCTCCATTCGATTTCAAAGGTCGTATTGAAACCCTGCGCCGGCTCAACAAACCTAACGCTACATCCGCGGCTTTCTGCGATCATCTGCACAATGGTTAGCCCAAGTCCATGCCCGCCCAAACCCATTGCTCGTCGCTGCTCGGGAATATCTCCCTTCCTTCTAAACGGCTCAAATAACGTTTCGGTATCTGATAAGTCGACACCAGAACCTGAATCCGATATATGCACCCATGCTCTATTCTTGCCGCGATAGCCGGCATCGACATGTATCTTTCTCACTTGCTTGACCGCGAGCATCGCATTTAAAGCATTTGTAAATACGTTTTGGAATATCCCTTGCCACTCAACGAAGGTTGCGGCTGGAAGTAAGATGTTTGTGGGAATATCTTGTGTTACTGTTGTGCTGTTCATAAAGTGTTGTAGTGAGTCAATAACAATGTCAATCACTCGCGCGGCTCGAAGCGGTTTAATGGTTTCTCTATCTTCTTGGTTCGCAAGTGGTTCAAATACTCTTCTCATGGATTTGAAGTCGAGTATCCATTTTCTTATTTCTTTAGCACTTTCTTCGGCTCGGATACCAGAGCCGCTGAGGTTTTTCGCGATTCTTTCTAAAATAGAGAGTTGTCTTGATGTTTCATGTTCCAGCGCTAGTGCCGACATACCTGCGGTGGCGAGAGGGCCTAGTAAGCTTGTGATTGAATCAGAGTAAACTTGTTCTTTTTCGACCGAGCTAGTGAATGTTTCAATAGCGGCGGATACTTCGTTGTAAACTCTTTTCGGAATCTCATTTTTATACTCTGAGAGAAGACCTTGAAGGCCGACAGCCTGCGAAACTGGGCTGAGTTCGGGGCGCTCTCTTCGAGCATTCTCATGGCGTTGACGCATTGAGAATACTGCATATAAATCCACGGATCGTCGAACGGCGTTTTTAAGCTGGTCATAAGCTTTGTTTATCTGAAGGCGATCGCGTGTAACTTGAATTTTTAGGTAGTCACCGCTTTTTATTGCTCTTGGAGAGGCATGTTGGTGTTCGCTACCGGTGTTGATTCTTACTACACCAAGTATCCTACCCTGAGTCGGTAGGTCATTAAGTGCCCGCTCTACATGAAAATGGGATGGTAATAGAGCCGATCTAACTTTTCGATGAGAATGATCAAGCTCTATACCTAGCCAGTCTTGCTCAATACCATAATAGGGTAGGCGAAAGGGGCCGTCATATACATGGACACCTCCGAACTCTGAGAAATATTTTCGTGCATCTCCTACTTTGATTTTTGAACCGTAGTGCCCGGACAAATTGAATATTCGGATTTCCCAAGTGGCTGAATCTATTTGACAGTTTTCATTTTCTGATACGTAGAAACTTTCTTCAAACACCTTTCCATCTTGAAAGGTGATTTTTACTCTTTGTTTGTTGTTTTTCCTACCTCGCTCTATTACACCCTCAATTTTAGCTATCCACTGTTCAATAGCTGCGGAAGCTTGTTGGCTGAACAATGAAAGCTCTAGGTCTGTGTCTTCGCTTGATTCAATTTCAATGTTGAAGTTATGGCTTTGATCAAGATTTCCTTTTCCGGCAAATCCGTCAAATGGCGCTTTTAGTGTCCAGACTTCTTGTGCTAAACCCTTTAAAGACTGATTGTCCCAATCCTGCCTCAAACCTGAAAGTATTACTCTAAATCCGTGGGGTGAGTCGTTTGCGTAACTGCTTAGGGATGATGTTAGTTCGAAATCTGCACTTGCTTCTGTAATAAACTCATGATGAACTGCATCATTCCAATCTACTTTAACATTGAGGGAAAGATTGCCGCCTGCTGCAGTAGATTGAATCTCAACTTTGTTTGCTAAAAATTGAACCGCGAGTCGACCGACGCCCTTTGATCCAGTTAGTGGGCGTCTCAGAGTTCGAGAGTATACCTCGCCTGCTTTATGGGTTGTGCCGACGCGCATCCAGAAACGTTCAAATTCCTGTAAGGTCATCCCATGCCCGTCATCCACAATTTCAATTTCATTAGCCCTAAATGTTATCGTGCATTTAGTAGCGTCAGCATCAAACGAGTTTTTAACTAGTTCAGCCAAGGCGATATGAGCTTTACCTACGAGACGTTCACCGAGCTCTCTGAGCAAAGCTGAATCGACTGTGAATAATAACTTTCCACGTTTTTCTACCAGATTTTTCAATTAGGGCCTCTACTAATTACGTTTAACCCAAAAAAAGGTAAGGTCTAATGAGTTCGCAATTTTTTTGCTGCTGCTTATATTTATTTTTCGCGATCTTGTTATGGCAATCCCGTAGTGGTGTTCGATAGGATTAACATTATTGGGGTTTATGCATGACTGATATACTAAAGGGATAAATGCGATGGTTTGGCTTTGCGTGTCGAATATGCTGTTATGTCCAATTGATGCGTTTTTATTCAAGAAAAAGCTCAAATTAGCGCTAGAATAAGGTTCCGTGACTTTATAACCTGACTGCGTGCTGTAGTCGGGCGTAGGCCCGTTATTGACGAAAGAAGATTCTAATGATTTTTTTGGTGTTGCCTTCCTTCCTAGGCTTATGCTTTCGTAAAGCAATGGTGTATCTCCGTGGTCTTGCGTGGTGCAGCCGCAACGATAAAGCTCTACTTTTACTGCGAACGCATTATTTTTGAAACCCCTTGACCTTGCTTTTTTGCTTTTATTTTGTGGGAACGAAGGCCGTTGCATTGCGCAGCTTTGTTGTACAAAGTCCAGGATATTTTTGGTCTTCGATGTGTCTTATTTGTTAATTTTAATTAACCCTATCGCTCCGCGTTATCACGTTCGCGGTAGACCTACGGTTCGCATAAATGATATCTCCGATTTTGTTTACAAAAGACACGCTCATCCGCGAAACCTTCCCCGTCGGCCCGCTGCAGTGCAACTGCACGATCATCGGCGACCCGATCACTAAAAAAGCCATCGTCGTCGATCCGGGCGGCAACCCCGATCTGATCATGGCGCGCCTCGATGCCCACGGTCTGAAAGTGGTCAGCATCATCCACACCCACGCGCATCTCGATCATTTCCTCGCCTCCGGGCAGATGAAGGAAAAGACTGGCGCAACCCTGCATCTGCACAAGGAAGACCAGTTCCTGTGGGACAACCTTGAAATGCAATGCCAGATGTTCGGTGTGCCCTACACGCCGGTGCCGTCGCCGGATCGCTGGTTGAGCGACGATGAAGAACTGGCCTGCGGCTGCGGCGTGGCGCTGCATACGCCGGGACATACGCCCGGTTCCATGAGCTTTTGGTTTTCCGAGGCTAAGCTGTTGATTGCCGGCGACACGCTGTTTCGTCGCGGGGTAGGGCGCACGGATTTGTGGGGCGGCGATCAGGCGACCATCGTGCGATCGATCAAGCAGCGGCTGTACACCCTCGACGAAGACGCAATCGTGGTTGCCGGGCATGGTCCGGACACGCGTCTCGGGGATGAAATGCGGGAAAACCCGTTCGTGCGCGCCTAAACATTTTGTCATGAGTGTGCGGCGGAATTTTTTGGCATTGTCATGATCCAACGCCCGCACAGGTCTATTGCCTAGGGCCGCTGCCACACAGAATGCGAAAAAACCAGGAGCTCTTCATGTTCACCACGCCTCGTTTGATTATTGTTGCTACCGCTGTGGCCATGTTGGCCGGCTGCGCCTCGCCCAACCCGTATGACAATCAGGGGCAGGCCGACGGTGGCTCGCAAGGCATGAGCAAAACCGCCAAGTACGGCGGTCTCGGTGCGCTGGCCGGCGCCCTGGCGGGTGCCGCCATCGACCACAACAACCGTGGCAAGGGCGCCTTGATCGGCGCGGCGGTGGTAGGTGCTTCGGCGGCCGGTTACGGTTACTACGCCGACCAGCAAGAGAAAAAGCTGCGCGCCAGCATGGCCAACACCGGGGTTGAAGTGCAGCGCCAGGGCGACCAGATCAAACTGATCATGCCAGGCAACATTACCTTCGCCACCGACTCGGCGAACATCGCGCCAAGCTTCTATCAGCCGCTGAACAATCTGGCGAACTCGCTGAAAGAGTTCAACCAGAACCAGATCGAAATCGTCGGCTACACCGACAGCACCGGCAGCCGCCAGCACAACATGGACCTGTCTCAGCGTCGTGCGCAGAGCGTGGCCACCTACCTGACCTCGCAAGGTGTCAGCGGTGCCAACCTCTCGGCCCGTGGCGCCGGCCCGGATAACCCGATTGCCAGCAACGGTGACGTCAATGGCCGCGCGCAGAACCGCCGCGTCGAGGTCAACCTGAAAGCGATTCCAGGTCAGCAGTATGGTGGTCAGCAGCAACAGCCGGGGACGGTTCAGCAGTATCCGTAAGTGAATGCTTGAGTGAAGAAATGCCCGGTCTTGTGACCGGGCATTTTTTTGGCTTGCCCGTGCTGGCCCTTTCGCGAGCAAGCCCGCTCCCACAGGGATGGGTGTTGTTCACAGAATCTGCGTTCACCACATGACCCTGTGGGAGCGGGCTTGCTCGCGAAGGGGCCGGACCAACACCCTCAAATCATCAGATACAAAAAAAGCCCCCGGACAACCGAATTGTCCGGGGGCTATTTGCTTGCAGCGAAGACTGATTACTTCTTCAGGCCATAATGCTCATCGAGCATGCCCGGCGAGTTCGGGGCTTTCGGTGCGTAGTCGCGTGGCGGCTCCTGATCGCGCGGCGGCGTCAGGCGTTCGCGCGGTGCCTGCGCGGCATCGGCGTGCAAAGCGGCGATCAGGCGTTGACGGGTCTGCTCGTCCAGGGCCAGGCGGTTGGCACCCTCGGCGAGATGATCCTGCACTTCCTGATAGCTCTGGGTCAGCTTCTTGACCAGCGTCGCGGTGCTGTTGAAGTGAGTGACCACCTCGTTTTGATAGCTGTCGAAACGCTCCTGGATATCATCCAGTTGACGCTGCGTGCGGCTCGGCGCGGCATTCGGTGCGACGCGAGCGATCAGGAATCCAATGGCGACACCCACAACCAGGGCAAGAGTCGGTAACAACCAAACTAAGAGCGAGTGTTCCACGAGTCCTTCCTCTATAAACGGCTTTGCTTTACGTTAACGGCTCGAACCTGCGCTGTATACCGCGATTCACTCGCAATAGATTGGCACAGACAATTTGCTAGACGAGTCGACCCGATTCGAGGTCACGGAGTTCCTTCCTTGCTGATGCGTGAAACCCCTGTAGTGATTGCCGGCCCAGTCGGCCAAATCGAAGCGCTGTACCTTGATAACGAGCAGCCAGTCGGCATCGCGCTGATCTGCCATCCAAACCCGGTGCAGGGCGGCACCATGCTCAACAAGGTCGTCTCGACCTTGCAGCGCACTGCGCGCGACGCAGGTTTGATCACCTTGCGCTTCAACTATCGCGGCGTCGGTGCCAGCGAAGGCTCCCACGACATGGGCAGCGGTGAAGTCGACGACGCTCAGGCTGCCGCAGCATGGCTACTGGAAAAGCATCCGGAGCTGCCGCTGACCCTGTTCGGTTTCTCCTTCGGTGGATTTGTTGCAGCAAGTCTCGGCGGGCGTCTCGAAGCCCAAGGCGTGCAGTCAAAGCAGCTGTTCATGGTCGCGCCGGCAGTGATGCGTCTGGGCGATCAGGATCAACTGCCACAGCACGGCGAGCTGACCGTGATCCAGCCGGAAACCGACGAAGTGATCGATCCGCAGTTGGTCTACGACTGGTCGGAAAAACTCCAGCGCCCCCATGAGCTGCTGAAAGTGGCAGAATGCGGACACTTTTTTCATGGCAAGCTGACCGATCTCAAGGATCTGATCCTGCCGCGTCTCTCGAATTGATTGCAGTCTGACAAGCGATTACCCATGACGAACCGTACCCGTATCCTCACCGGCATCACCACCACCGGCACGCCGCACCTGGGCAACTACGCCGGCGCCATCCGCCCGGCGATCCTCGCCAGCCGCGACAGCAATGCCGATTCGTTCTACTTCCTGGCCGACTACCACGCCCTGATCAAATGCGATGACCCGCTGCGCATCCAGCGCTCGCGTCTGGAAATCGCCGCGACCTGGCTGGCCGGTGGCCTCGATGTTGACCGTGTGACCTTCTATCGCCAGTCCGACATCCCGGAAATTCCCGAGCTGACCTGGCTGCTGACCTGCGTCGCCGCCAAGGGCCTGCTCAACCGTGCGCATGCCTACAAGGCCTCGGTGGACAAGAACGTCGAGAGCGGTGAAGACCCGGATGCCGGGATCACCATGGGTCTCTACAGCTACCCGGTGCTGATGGCGGCGGACATCCTGATGTTCAACGCGCACAAGGTGCCGGTCGGTCGTGACCAGATCCAGCACGTGGAAATGGCCCGCGACATCGGCCAGCGCTTCAACCACCTGTTCGGCCAGGGCAAGGAGTTCTTCACCATGCCCGAAGCGCTGATCGAGGAAAGCGTGGCGACCTTGCCCGGCCTCGACGGGCGCAAGATGTCGAAGAGTTACGACAACACCATCCCGCTGTTCTCCAGCGCCAAAGAGATGAAGGACGCGATCTCGCGGATCGTCACCGACTCCAAAGCGCCGGGCGAAGCCAAAGATCCGGACAACTCGCACCTGTTCACTCTGTTTCAGGCGTTCGCCACACCGGCGCAGGCGGACGAATTCCGCAGCGAACTGCTCGGCGGTCTGGGTTGGGGCGAGGCGAAGAATCGTCTGTTCCAGTTGCTCGACAATGAACTGGGCGAGTCCCGCGAGCGCTATCACCAGTTGATCGAGCGCCCGGCGGATCTGGAAGACATCCTGCAACACGGCGCGAAAAAGGCTCGTGCGGTGGCGACGCCGTTCCTCAACGAACTGCGTGAAGCGGTCGGCCTGCGTTCGTTCGTCAATCAGGTGCAAGTCGCGGCGACCACCAAAAAGAAAGCCGTGAAAGCTGCACGTTTCGTGAGCTTCCGTGAAGACGACGGCAGTTTCCGCTTCCGTCTGCTGGCGGCTGATGGCGAGCAACTATTGCTGTCACGCAACTTTGCCGACGGCAAAACCGCCGGCCAAGTGACCAAGCAACTGCAATCCGGTCAGGCGCTGGACATCCGCAATCAAGACCTGAGCTTCAGCGTGTGGCTGGAAGGCGAGTGCGTTGGCGACAGCCCGGCGTTCGCCGATACTGCTGCGCGGGACGCGGCTGTCGAAGCTCTGCGCGTTGCACTGACCCCGGTTCAGGACTAATCCGCGGCGCGGCCCGACCAAGGGCTGATTGCCATTCCTACGGGCCGTCGCTACAGTGACGGCCCGTTTTTGTTGCCTTGCTAACGAATTATGACGCCCCTAGAACGATACCAAGCTGATCTGAAACGCCCGGACTTCTTCCATGACGCCGCGCAGGAAACTGCTGTGCGTCATCTGCAGCGCCTGTACGACGATCTGATCGCGGCCGAGCAGAACAAGCCGGGTTTGCTGGGCAAGCTGTTTGGCAAGAAGGATCAGACGCCGGTCAAGGGCCTGTACTTCTGGGGCGGCGTGGGTCGCGGCAAGACTTACCTGGTCGACACCTTCTTCGAAGCGCTGCCGTTCAAGGAAAAGACCCGCACTCACTTCCACCGCTTCATGAAGCGTGTGCACGAAGAGATGAAAACCCTCGGCGGCGAGAAAAACCCGCTGACCATCATCGCCAAGCGCTTTGCGGCCGAGTCGCGAGTGATCTGCTTCGATGAATTCTTCGTTTCGGACATCACCGACGCGATGATCCTCGGCACGCTGATGGAAGAGCTGTTCAAGAACGGCGTGACCCTGGTCGCGACCTCGAACATCGTTCCGGACGGCCTGTACAAGGACGGTCTGCAGCGCGCGCGCTTCCTGCCGGCCATCGCGCTGATCAAGCAGAACACCGAAATCGTCAACGTCGACAGCGGTGTCGACTACCGTCTGCGCCACCTCGAACAAGCGGAGCTGTTCCACTATCCGCTGGACGAAGCCGCCCATGAAAGCCTGCGCAAGAGCTTCAAGGCCCTGACGCCGGAATGCACGGCAGCGGTGGAAAACGATGTGCTGATCATCGAGAACCGCGAAATCCGCGCCCTGCGCACCTGCGACGACGTGGCCTGGTTCGACTTCCGCGAACTGTGCGACGGTCCGCGCAGCCAGAACGACTACATCGAGCTGGGCAAGATCTTCCACGCGGTGCTGCTCAGCGGCGTCGAGCAGATGAGCGTCACCACCGACGACATCGCCCGGCGTTTCATCAACATGGTCGACGAGTTCTACGACCGTAACGTCAAGCTGATCATTTCTGCCGAAGTCGAGTTGAAAGACCTGTACACCGGCGGACGCCTGACGTTCGAATTCCAGCGTACGCTCAGCCGTCTGCTGGAGATGCAATCGCACGAATTCCTGTCCCGGGCGCACAAGCCTTAAACAGTTTCGGCATACAAAAAAAGGGCCTGCAATTGCAGGCCCTTTTTATTGGCACTGATTTCCCCTGTGGGAGCGAGCCTGCTCGCGAAGGCGGTGTGTCAGCCAACAGTTTTGTTGAATGTGAAACCGAATTCGCGAGCAGGCTCGCTCCCACAGGGGTACTGCGCTGTTCTGGGAGGGCTACGCAGCCTGCTGAAACTGCTGCCGATACTGGTTCGGCGACAGCTCGGTGTGCTGGCGGAACAGCCGCGCAAAGAAGCTCGCATCGTCGTAGCCGACCTCATAACTGATGGTCTTGATGCTCTTGCGGCTGCCGGACAGCAAGCCCTTGGCGGTCTCTATACGCAACCGTTGCAGGTAGTGCAGCGGCTTGTCGCCAGTCGCAGTCTGAAAGCGGCGCATGAAATTACGGATGCTCATGCCGTGCTCGCGGGCCACGTCTTCGAAGCGGAACTTGTCGGCGAAATGCTCTTCGAGCCAGTGCTGGATCTGCAGGATGATCACGTCCTGGTGCAACTTCTGCCCACCGAACCCTATACGTCCCGGCGAATAGCTGCGCTGCACTTCATACAGAATGTCGCGGGCCACGGCTTGCGCCACGTTGGCGCCGCAGAAGCGTTCGATCAGGTAGATATAGAGATCGCAGGCCGAAGTGGTGCCGCCGGCGCAATACAGGTTGTCAGCGTCGGTCAGGTGCTTGTCCTGATTGAGGTACACCTTGGGGAAGCGCTCGGCGAAGGCATTGAAGAAACGCCAGTAGGTGGTCGCTTCCTTGCCATTGAGCAGTCCGGCCTCGGCCAGCCAGAATACCCCGGTGGCTTCGCCGCAGAGCACGGCGCCGCGGGCATGCTGCTCGCGCAGCCACGGCAGGATTTGTGGATAACGGCCGCACAGGGTTTCAAAGTCGTCCCAGAACGCCGGGAGGATGATGACGTCGGCGTTTTCCAGGCCGCCGTCCACCGGCATCATCACGTCACTGAAGCTGTTCACCGGTTTGCCGTCGGGGCTGACCAGGCGGGTTTCAAACGCCGGTGTCAGGCCGTGGCCCAGTTGTTTGCCGTAACGCAGGCTGGCCAGATGGAAGAAATCCTTGGCCTGCATGAGAGTGGATGCGAAAACCCGGTCGATTGCCAGGATGCTGACGCGCCGCAAGGGCGTGGAGACTTGCTTGGACATAATTCAACTTTTGTTTTGTTTTTATAAGGGAAAGTGGTCACCAGACGGCTGGATCGTCTTATTTTTTGTCGGATGTGTCCAGTGTCCTGTGTCGGAGGTGAGGCTTAGTCTCTGAAGGTCATATTCCTCCAACAAGAATGAAAGGTGCCGCATGATCCCCAGAACCTTGTTCAGCTCCGAGCACGAATTGTTCCGCGACAGCGTACGAACCTTCCTCGAAAAAGAGGCTGTGCCGTTCCATGCGCAATGGGAGAAACAAGGCCACATCGACCGCAAGCTGTGGAACAAGGCCGGGGAGGCGGGGATGCTCTGCTCACACCTGCCGGAAGAATACGGCGGCCTGGGCGCGGACTTTCTGTACAGCGCGGTGGTGATCGAAGAGGTCGGTCGCTTGGGTCTGACCGGTATCGGCTTTTCGCTGCATTCGGACATCGTCGCACCGTACATCCTGCATTACGGCAGCGAAGCGCTTAAGCACAAATACCTGCCGAAACTGGTCTCTGGCGAGATGGTCAGTGCGATTGCCATGACCGAACCGGGTGCCGGTTCCGACCTGCAAGGGGTCAAGACCACGGCGGTGCTGGATGGCGACGAGTACGTGATCAACGGCTCGAAGACCTTCATCACCAACGGCTTCCTCGCTGATTTGGTGATCGTGGTCGCCAAGACTGATCCGAAGGCCGGCGCCAAGGGCACCAGCCTGTTTGTGGTAGAAGCGAATACGCCGGGCTTCGAGAAGGGCAAACGCCTGGAGAAGGTCGGAATGAAGGCTCAGGACACGTCGGAATTGTTCTTCCAGGACGTGCGTGTTCCCAAGGAAAACCTGTTGGGTCAGGCCGGGGCAGGGTTTGCCTACCTGATGCAGGAATTGCCGCAGGAACGTCTCACGGTGGCGATCGGTGGTTTGGCCTCAGCCGAAGCTGCGCTGAAGTGGACGCTGGATTACACCCGTGATCGCAAAGCGTTCGGCAAGGCGATTGCCGACTTCCAGAACACCCGCTTCAAACTGGCGGAAATGGCTACCGAGATTCAGATCGGCCGAGTATTTGTCGACAAGTGCCTGGAGCTGCATCTGCAGGGCAAGCTCGACGTTCCGACAGCGGCGATGGCCAAATACTGGGGCACCGACCTGCAATGCAAGGTGCTCGACGAGTGCGTGCAGTTGCATGGCGGCTACGGCTTCATGTGGGAATACCCGGTGGCCCGGGCGTGGGCGGATGCGCGCGTGCAGCGCATCTATGCCGGCACCAATGAAATCATGAAGGAGATCATTGCGCGGTCGCTTTGATCTTCGCTGCATTGACGGGCCTCTTCGCGAGCAGGCTCGCTCCCATAGGTGCGGTGAGCCTCTGTGGGAGCGGGCTTGCTCGCGAAGCTTTTAGCGGTCGATCAAGGTGCCGGATTCGGATGATCCTTGTGAATCGCCTCGATCCCTGCCAGCACTTCATCGGAAAGTTTCAGATCAAAACTGGCAATGTTGCTGTCCAGTTGCGCAAGCGTCGTCGCACCAATGATGTTGCTGGTGACGAACGGTTGCTGGGTGACGAACGCCAGCGCCATTTGCGCCGGATCCAGGCCGTGTTCACGGGCCAGGGCCACATAACGGCTGCAGGCTGCTTCTGATTGCGCGTTGAAATAGCGGCTGAAGCGGCTGTAGAGGCTCAGGCGGCCTTTCGGTGGGCGCGCGCCACCTTCGTACTTGCCTGACAGGAAGCCGAACGCCAGCGGCGAGTAGGCGAGCAGGCCGCATTGTTCGCGGATGGCGATTTCCGCCAGGCCGATTTCGAAGCTGCGGTTGAGCAGGTTGTACGGGTTCTGGATCGACACCGCGCGCGGCCAGCCACGGGCTTCGGCCAGGGCAAGGAAACGCATGGTGCCCCACGGGGTTTCGTTGGACAGGCCGATATGGCGGATCTTGCCGGCCTTGACCTGTTCGTCGAGCGCTTCGAGCGTGTCTTCGAGCGGCGTCAGGTTGGCCTCGATCTTGTGCTTGTAGCCCAGCTGTCCGAAAAAGTTGGTGCTGCGCTCTGGCCAGTGCAATTGATAAAGGTCGATGTAATCGGTCTGCAGGCGCTCGAGGCTGGCATCCACCGCGGCGGTGATGTGCTGGCGATTGTGGCGCAGGTTCTTGTCGCGGATGTAGTCGATGGTGTTGCCGGGGCCGGCGATCTTGCTGGCTAGGATCCAGTCGGCGCGGTCGCCGCGACGCTTGAAGTAATTGCCGATGTAGCGCTCGGTGGTGGCGTAGGTGTCGGCTTTCGGCGGCACCGGGTACATCTCGGCGGTGTCGATGAAATTGATCCCGGCTTCCTTGGCCCGTTCAATCTGGGCGAAGGCTTCAGCTTCAGTGTTTTGCTCGCCCCAGGTCATGGTGCCGAGGCAGATTGCACTCACGTTCAGGTCGGTACGGCCTAGCTGGCGATAGTCCATCGGGTGCTCCTTGGGCAAAACAATCATAAAAGCAGGTTGAAAATTTTTTCGCAATCTGCATAATTGCCGACCTCTTTCTGCAGTGGAAGTGATGCGCCGCCGCCGAAGAATCTTGCCGTTGAACGGACGCGCCGACCCGAGCCCCCGAAAGCGTCTGTATCCGGCTGCCTTTGACTTGTCAAAGTACGCACTATTCAGTAAGATCCGCCGTCTTATTTACAGGCGGCCCCTGAGGCTATAAAGAATGAAAACTTTTACTGCTAAACCGGAAACAGTAAAGCGCGACTGGTTTGTCGTCGACGCTGCTGGTCAGACCCTGGGTCGTCTGGCCACCGAAATCGCGAGCCGTCTGCGTGGCAAGCACAAGCCTGAGTACACTCCTCACGTTGACACCGGCGACTACATCGTCGTAATCAACGCCGAGCAGATCCGTGTAACCGGCGCTAAAACCACTGACAAAATGTACTACTCCCACTCCGGTTTCCCGGGCGGCATCAAGTCGATCAACTTTGAAAAGCTGATCGCCAAAGCCCCTGAGCGCGTGATCGAGACCGCGGTTAAAGGCATGCTGCCTAAGAACCCGCTGGGTCGTGACATGTACCGTAAGCTGAAAGTCTATGCGGGCGCTGCACACCCTCATACTGCTCAGCAGCCCCAAGAACTGAAGATTTAACGGAATAGTTCATTATGTCGGCGACTCAAAATTACGGCACTGGCCGTCGCAAGACCGCAACCGCACGCGTTTTCCTGCGTCCGGGTACTGGTAACATCTCCATCAACAACCGCTCCCTGGACTCGTTCTTCGGCCGCGAAACTGCCCGCATGGTAGTTCGTCAGCCGCTGGAACTGACCGAGACTGTCGAGAAGTTCGACATCTACGTCACTGTCATCGGTGGTGGTGTAAGTGGTCAGGCTGGCGCAATCCGCCACGGCATCACTCGCGCTCTGATGGACTACGACGAAACCCTGCGTAGCGCTCTGCGCAAAGCTGGCTTCGTTACTCGCGACGCCCGTGAAGTTGAACGTAAGAAAGTTGGTCTGCGTAAAGCGCGTAAGCGTCCGCAGTACTCGAAGCGTTAATTCGTTTCCACGTTCAAAAAAGAACGCCCGATTCCTCACGGAACCGGGCGTTTTTTTATGCCTGCGATTTATCAAAAGAATTGCGCTGTGACAACTTGCCACATTCGTAGACCCCCTATACTGCAAGGCTTGAGGGTATGAGCTCCGGGTAATTCCCTTGTCAGAATTGGGGCTTTTCATTACCATCTCGGCAAAATTTTTATAAGTAACATTGATTTATTTAGTAGATGCCTGATTTAACAGGCCACAAAGCTGATGGGAGAGGACTGAATGAGCAATGACGGCGTGAATGCAGGCCGGCGTCGCTTCTTGGTAGCAGCCACATCCGTGGTGGGTGCTGCAGGAGCGGTGGGGGCTGCGGTCCCGTTCGTGGGGTCATGGTTTCCCAGTGCCAAGGCGAAAGCCGCCGGTGCACCGGTGAAAGTGAATGTCAGCAAGATCGAGCCAGGACAGCAGATGATTGCCGAGTGGCGCGGCCAGCCGGTGTTCATTGTCCGCCGTACTGCGGAAATCCTGGGGAATCTCAAGAAGATCGAGGGCCAGCTCTCCGATCCGACTTCCAAAAACTCCACGCAACCCACCTATGTCGACCCTGAAGTGCGTTCGATCAAGCCGGAAATTCTCCTGCTGATCGGGATCTGCACTCACTTGGGTTGCTCACCAACCTTCCGTCCCGAAGTGGCGCCTGCAGATCTGGGTAAAGACTGGGTCGGTGGCTATTTCTGCCCTTGCCACGGCTCCCACTACGATCTGGCTGGCCGCGTCTACAAGTCGCAACCCGCGCCTTTGAACCTGCCAGTTCCCCCGCATTCCTATGAGACCGATGACCTGATTGTCATTGGCGTCGATACGGAGAAAGCGTGATGAGCAAGTTCATGGATTGGGTTGATGCGCGCTTCCCAGCGACCAAAATGTGGGAAGACCATCTCAGCAAGTATTACGCGCCAAAAAACTTCAACTTCTTCTATTTCTTCGGCTCGCTGGCGCTGCTGGTGCTGGTCAATCAGATCGTCACCGGTGTCTGGCTGACGATGAGCTACACGCCGTCGGCAGAAGAGGCGTTCGCTTCCGTCGAATACATCATGCGCGATGTCGAGTACGGCTCGATCCTGCGTCTGCTGCACTCCACCGGCGCCTCGGCGTTCTTCATCGTGGTCTATCTGCACATGTTCCGTGGTCTGCTCTACGGTTCGTACCAGAAACCACGTGAACTGGTCTGGGTATTCGGCATGCTGATCTACCTGGCGCTTATGGCCGAGGCCTTCATGGGTTATCTGCTGCCTTGGGGTCAGATGTCCTACTGGGGTGCCCAGGTGATCATCTCGCTGTTCGGTGCGATTCCGGTGATCGGTAACGACCTGACCCAGTGGATTCGGGGTGACTACCTGATCTCCGGGATTACCCTGAACCGCTTCTTCGCCCTGCACGTCGTGGCGCTGCCGATCGTGATTCTTGGTCTGGTGGTCCTGCACATTCTGGCGCTGCACGAAGTCGGCTCGAACAACCCTGATGGCGTCGACATCAAGAAGCACAAAGACGAAAACGGTGTCCCGCTGGATGGCATTGCCTTCCATCCGTACTACACCGTGAAAGACATCGTCGGCGTAGTGGTGTTCCTGTTCATCTTCTGCTTTATCGTGTTCTTCTTCCCGGAAATGGGCGGCTACTTCCTCGAAAAACCAAACTTCGAGCAAGCCAACCCGTTCAAGACGCCTGAGCACATTGCACCGGTCTGGTACTTCACACCGTTCTACGCGATCTTGCGTGCGATCCCGGACAAACTCATGGGCGTGATCGCCATGGGCGCCTCGATTGCCATGCTGTTCGTGCTGCCGTGGCTGGATCGCAGCCCGGTCAAATCGATGCGTTACAAGGGCTGGATGAGCAAGATCTGGCTGGTGGTGTTCTGCATTTCCTTCGTGATCCTCGGCATTCTGGGCGTACTGGCCCCGACGCCGGAGCGCACGCTGGTGTCGCAGATCTGCACCTTCCTGTACTTCGCCTACTTCATTCTGATGCCGTTCTACACCAGGCTCGAGAAGACCAAACCGGTTCCGGAAAGGGTGACTGGCTGATGAAAAAGTTATTTTTTGCTCTGATTTTTGCTGCTCTGCCCGTGCTGTCTTTCGCCGCCGAACACGGTGGTCCGGAGCTGGAAAAAGTCGACATCGATGTATCCGACAAGGCTGCCCTGCAAGATGGCGCGCGAACCTTCGCCAACTATTGCATGGGTTGCCACAGTGCCAAGTTCCAGCGTTACGAGCGGGTGGCCGATGACCTCGGCATTCCCCACGAAATGATGCTCGAGAAGCTGGTGTTCACTGGCGCCAAGATCGGCGACCACATGAACATCGGCATGCAGCCGGCGGACGCCAAGACCTGGTTCGGTGCTGCGCCGCCGGACCTGACTTTGGTGGCTCGCGTGCGTGGCACTGACTGGCTCTACGGTTACCTGCGCTCGTTCTACGAAGATCCGGCACGTCCTTGGGGCGTGAACAACAAGGTCTTCCCGAACGTCGGCATGCCTAACGTGCTGGTCGGCCTGCAAGGTCGCCAGGTGGTTGGCTGCAAGCAAGTGCAGATCGTCGAGGACGGCAAGAAGCAATACGATCCGCTGACCGGTACGCCGCTGACCCATGAAGCGTGCGATCAGTTGACCATCGTGCCGAAATCCGGTGCTCTGAACGAAGAGCAGTTCGATGAGAAGGTCAAGAATCTGGTAACCTTCCTGGCTTACTCGGCTAACCCGGTTAAGCTGCAACATCAGCGCATCGGTACTTACGTCTTGCTGTACCTGGCGTTCTTCTTTGTGTTCGCCTACCTGCTCAAGCGTGAATACTGGAAAGACGTGCACTGATACGCTTCAAGCATTGCTGTTAATCGCGCGCGCCCAAGGGTTCCTCCGATAACGCAAGGTCTGGTTCGCCAGACATTGCGGGAGGCGCCCTCTGGGCGCGCGCGTTTTTCCGGTTCCGATAATTTCAACAAGCGAGGAGGATCGCCATGGGCGTGACCAATCGGTTGGCCTGTTACTCCGACCCCGCCGACCACTATTCCCACCGAGTGCGCATCGTGCTTGCAGAGAAGGGTGTCAGCGCCGAAATCATTTACGTGGAAGCTGGTCGCCAGCCGCCTAAACTGATTGAGGTGAACCCTTACGGCAGTCTCCCGACGCTGGTCGATCGCGACCTGGCGTTGTGGGAGTCGACCGTGGTGATGGAATATCTGGATGAGCGTTACCCGCATCCGCCACTGATGCCGGTTTATCCGGTGGCGCGTGCCAACAGTCGTCTGCTGATTCACCGTATTCAGCGCGACTGGTGTGGTCTGGTGGATCTGATTCTTGATCCCAAGTCCAAGGAGGCCGCGCGTGTCGTGGCGCGTAAGGAATTGCGTGAAAGCCTGACGGGCGTGTCGCCGCTGTTTGCCGACAAGCCGTTTTTCCTCAGTGAGGAACAAAGTCTGGTGGATTGCTGCCTATTGCCAATACTCTGGCGTTTGCCGATTCTGGGTATTGAACTGCCGCGGCCGGCCAAGCCGCTGCTTGATTATATGGAGCGCCAGTTTGCGCGTGAGGCTTTCCAGGCGAGTCTGTCTGGCGTCGAACGCGATATGCGCTAAGGCTTAAGGAGCCGCTATGAACTCCAGTCGACCTTATCTGGTCCGCGCGCTCTACGAGTGGATTGTGGATAACGATTGCACCCCGCACATGCTGGTCAATTCCGAATACCCGGCAGTGCAGGTGCCGCAGGGCTTCGCCAGTGACGGGCAAATTGTCCTGAACATTTCGCCCAGCGCCGTGCGGCACTTGCACATGGACAACGACGTGGTGACCTTCGAGGGTCGCTTCGGTGGCGTTCCGCACAGTCTGTATGTGCCAATCAGCGCGATTCTGGGCATCTACGCCCGGGAGAACGGGCAGGGCATGGTGTTCGATCTCGAGTCGCCGATGGATGACGAAGACGATATCGAGCCGGATGACGACTTGCCGCCACCGGGCAGCGAGCCGCCGCGACCAAGCGGCCGGCCAAGCTTGAAAGTGGTGAAGTAATAAAAAAGGCGATCCGGATGGATCGCCTTTTTTGTATCTGCTCGTCGCGTATCAGTCGATGTATTCGAACAGCTTCACGATTTTCTGCACACCGGAAACGCTCTGCACCAGGTTGGTCGCCTGTTGGGCTTCCTGCTTGGTCAGCAGGCCCAGCAGATAGACGATACCGTTCTCGGTCACGACCTTGATGCGCGAGCCGGGAATGCTGGCATCGGTCAGCATCTGGGTCTTGATCTTGGTGGTCAGCCAGGCGTCGTTCTGGCGGGCGAGGAAGCTCGACGGCGCAATCACTTGCAGCTCGTTGTGCACCTTCTTCACGCGCTGGACGTTGGCGGCGGCCTGTTCAGCCTTGGCCTTGAGGTCTTCGCGCGGCGTCTGGCCGGCGAGCAGCACCACGCCGTTGAAGCTGGTGACGACGATATGCGAGTCCTTGTCCAGGCCGGGGTCGGCCTTGGCCACGTTGACGCCGACTTTGGTCTCGATCAGCGAGTCGTCGATTTTGCTGCCGAAGGTTCGGGTGCCGCGGTCGTCTTCAATCGGCGCTTCACGGCTGGCATTCACCACCGAGGTGCAGCCGCTGATGCCGAGGCACAGGGTCAAGGCCAGAAGGCCAAGGCGATTAGGGGTCATTCTTCACTCCCGAACAGTTGGCTGTCGATCAGATCGCAGAGGCAATGGATCGCCAGCAGATGGACTTCCTGAATACGTGCAGTGACATGGGCCGGTACGCGAATCTCGACATCTTCAGGCAGCAGCAGCGAAGCCATGCCGCCGCCATCGCGGCCAGTCAATGCTACGACAATCATTTCGCGATCATGTGCGGCCTGGATCGCTTGAATAATGTTGGCCGAGTTACCGCTGGTCGAAATCGCCAGCAATACGTCGCCTGGTTGACCCAGTGCGCGGATCTGCTTGGAGAACACTTCGTTGTAGCTGTAGTCGTTGGCGATCGAGGTGATCGTCGAGCTGTCGGTGGTCAGGGCGATGGCCGGCAGGCTCGGGCGTTCGCGCTCGAAGCGGTTGAGCAGCTCCGAGGAGAAGTGCTGGGCGTCGCCGGCAGAGCCGCCGTTGCCGCACGAAAGCATTTTGCCTTCGTTGAGCAGGGCGTTGACCATGATCTGGCTGGCTTGCTCGATGTGCGGTGCAAGTACGTCCATCGCCTGTTGCTTGGTGTCGATACTGGCCTGGAAAAGCTGGCGAATTCGGGATTGCATGTCCATCTGTGTGACCTTAAGTAGCGCGGCTGTTCGGCACGTGAATGTGCAGCCCGCAAAGCAAAGAGCAAAAATTGTCGGTGAAAGTGTCCGGGGTGGTGTGCAGAGAATCAACCATCGAACGCATTCTGCAACCAGTTCAACTGATCCGGGTGCCTGTCGATGGCCACCACGTCGAAGCGGCAAGGGGAATCGGCCCAGCGTGACTCACGCTGAAGAAAATACTGTGCGGCGAAAATCAGTTTCTGCCGTTTGCGCTCATCGATGCTAGCGAGCGCGCCACCCCATTGAGTGTTTTTTCTGTAGCGGACTTCGACGAATACTACTGTATCGCCATCAAGCATGACCAGATCAAGCTCGCCCCGTTTGCATGACCAGTTCTGCGCCAGCAGGCGCAGACCGTGGTGTTGCAGATGCTCGAGCGCCTGGCGTTCGGCATCCTTGCCGCTTTGCAGGTGGGAGCCGTCGGGCATCAGCGCGGGGTGTCCGGCAGGCGTTGAACCTGACCGTTGACGAACTGCGCCCATGGCAACTGACGCACCACGCGTTGGGTCTGGGTCATGCCCAGGCTGCCCGACTGACCTTCGATGCGGCTGTCCGGCAGCGCCTTCAACTGACCCAGGCGCGGTGCCAGACGGTAGGCATCGACGCCCATGGCGTACAGGCGGCCGAGGCTACCGGCCGCTTGTGGCCATTGCGCGGTGACTTGCTGGCGTAGCGGGTCATTGGCTTCCAGCAACCACGGGGTTTCGCAGAAGCGCACACCGTTCATGTCGTTGTACTGGTTCACATCGCCGCTGGCGCTGTAGACGTGGGACGTTGCGTACACCGGAACGTCACCGGCGTACTGGAAGTTCAGGGTCGGCTTGATCTGCTGCGCCTGTTGCGGGGTGGCTGCGAGGAAGATGAACTCGATGTCCTGACGACGCGACGGCTGCGCGGCTACGTTGGTGCCAGCGGCGTTCTGCAGGCTCTTGGCGCGGGCTTCGCTCTGACGCAGCTGGAACATGTCGGCGATCTGCTGGGCCAGTTGCACCGGCTGATCGACACGTTCGGTGGCGACGATGCTGCCGCCATTGGCCTGCCAGTCCTGGCTGAACGCGCGCAGTACGCGGTCGCCCCATTCGCCTTTCGGCACCATGATCGCCGCGCGGTGCAGGCCGTCGGCGCGGGCACGACGCGAAACTTCGCGGGCTTCGTCTTCAGCCGCCAGGCCGAACTGGAACAGTTGCGCCGGACCCTGATCACCTTCGCTGTAGTTCAATGCGAGGGTGGTGATCGGCAGTTGCGGACGGGTGCTCAGTTGTTTGACCAGCGGTTTTTCCAGCGGGCCGACCACCAGTTGCACGCCATCAGCCTGGGCCTTGCGGTAGAACTCGTCCATCGAGGTCAGCTTGGAGCTGTCGTAGAACTCGATGGCGGGCGGCTTCTGGCCGGCCTGTTGCGCTTGATAGTGCGCCGCCATGAAGCCTTCGCGCAGGGCCTTGCCGACCGAGGCCAGTGGGCCGTCTTGCGGCAGCAGCAGGGCGATCTTGCTCAGGGGCTGGCTGGCCAGTTCCTTGAGTTTGGTCAGGGGCAGCGGCAGGTTGATCGCAGCCGGGTGTTTTGGATTCTGCGCGCGCCAGGCATCGATCGCCGCTTGCTGCTGTTCCAGGGTGCCGGCAGTTTTCACTGCCAAGGCCAGGCCCATCCAGCCACCGAGATCGTCGGAGGTATTGGGTTGCAGTTGATCGGTTGGCAGCGAGGCGATCAGGGTCCAGATCGCTTCGTGGTTCTTGCTCGCGGCTTCGCCTTTGAGCATTGGCGCGATGAAGATGCGCTCGCGAGCGGCCGCCAGGGTCTGGCCATCGGCTTCCAGTGCGCGGGCATGCACGGTGCCGGTGCGCACTTGCTGGTCTTCCGGCATTTCGCTCAGATGCTGCAGGCTCGGATGGCTCAGGGCCGTCAGCGCGGCTTTCGGCTGATTGCGGGTCATCGCCAGTTCAGCGGACAGGGTGCTGGCGAAGATCTGTTGGCCTGGCTTCAACTGCTCCATCGGCACTTGTTGCAGGATCTGCGCGGACTGGCCGGCGTTGCCCTGGCGATAAGCCAGGTCTGCTGCACTCAAGCGCAACAGCGCGGCTTTTTCCGGCGTCTTGGCCTGGGTAGCCTGTTCGAGCAGTTGCTCGATGCTGGCATCCGGAGTCCGTGGAAGTTCGCCAAGGCTGGAGGAAGGGGAACTGGCGCAGGCCGCCAGCAAGGCAGCGAGGCAGAGGGCAGTGAACAGCCGCAGGCAAGCGATCATGTAAGTGTTCCTGATACTCGATCAAATTAGCGTGGAATTGTACCCAAGCACTGGCCGGGGCGCGATGTTACTGGCGTGAATCAATCAATTTAGCTGGAGTAAATGTTGCGGCGGCGCACAACTGCGTGCAAAACCGCGCTTGGCTCATACGGTTCGCAAGCCTCGTGACGCGTTACAATGCCGGCTTTTACCGAACACGAGGTGTGCGCTTTGACTGCTCCAGGTCCTTTGAATTCCGCTGCTGGCTCGCTTTATGTGGTGGCGACGCCCATCGGCAACCTGGACGACATCAGCGCCCGGGCTCTGAAAATCCTTCGCGAGGTTGCACTGATCGCCGCCGAAGACACGCGGCACTCGGCGCGGTTGATGCAGCACTTCGGCATTGCCACGCCGTTGGCCGCCTGCCACGAACACAACGAACGTGATGAAGGTAGCCGCTTTATTACCCGTTTGCTGGCGGGCGATAACGTCGCGTTGATTTCCGATGCGGGGACGCCGCTGATTTCCGATCCGGGTTACCACCTGGTGCGTCAGGCGCGGGCGGCGGGGATCAATGTGGTGCCGGTGCCGGGCGCCTGTGCTTTGATCGCGGCGCTGTCGGCGGCGGGCCTGCCCTCCGACCGGTTCATCTTCGAAGGCTTCCTGCCGGCCAAGTCGGTAGGGCGCAAGGCGCGCCTGGAAGCAGTCAAAGAAGAGCCGCGCACGCTGATTTTCTACGAGGCCCCGCATCGTATTCTCGAATGCCTGCAGGACATGGAAGCGGTGTTCGGTGGAGAGCGTCAGGCATTGCTGGCCCGGGAAATCACCAAGACTTTCGAGACGCTTAAGGGGTTGCCGCTGGCTGAGCTGCGTGCGTTTGTCGAGTCCGACAGCAACCAGCAGCGCGGCGAGTGTGTGGTGCTGGTCGCCGGCTGGTCTGCACCGGAGTCCGAAGACGCCGTCAGCAGCGAAGCGATGCGCGTGCTCAATTTGTTGCTCGAAGAGATGCCGCTCAAGCGTGCCGCCGCTCTGGCCGCGCAAATCACCGGCGAGCGCAAAAACGTGCTGTATCAGGTCGCACTGGAACAGCAGAAGGGCGGGTAACCCGTCGCGCAGACGGGTTTCACGGCTATTAGCGCTTGTTCTTCGGGCGCTCTGCCGTTAACCTGCGCGGCGGAGAGTCGATCGGACAGTCGCTGCCCTCTATGAAAATTAGGGGGGGGAGGAAAGTCCGGGCTCCATAGGGCGAAGTGCCAGGTAATGCCTGGGAGGCGTGAGCCTACGGAAAGTGCCACAGAAAATAACCGCCTAAGCGCTTCGGCGCCGGTAAGGGTGAAAAGGTGCGGTAAGAGCGCACCGCACGTCTGGCAACAGTTCGTGGCTAGGTAAACCCCACTTGGAGCAAGACCAAATAGGGTCCCAAGGCGTGGCCCGCGCTGGGACCGGGTAGGTTGCTAAAGATGTCCAGTGATGGCCATCGTAGACGAATGACTGTTCAAGACAGAACCCGGCTTACAGATCGACTCTCCACCTTTTTCTTTCCCTGCTTGAATCAATGGCATCAGGGCTGGTTATTATCGGCAGGCCTGCGCTAAAGTCCGGCAGCGGCAAATGCAGTAATAGCCATTTCCCACCTTGCTTCAATCAACAGCAGAAGCGCTTTTGTAATACCGAAAAAATCTTACTCTTAACAAATTACTTTAACTTCCGAGCGCAGCTTTCAGTGCTGCATCAAGTTATTGGTCAAAAGTGTCCGCCAAATTGTCGTTACCCCTCCTTTTAAGCTCCTAAATCTCCGTTCTGTAAGGGTTTTCCTTTGATCCGCGCCTTGACGGTGTGGTGGGCGCATTCCTATAGTGTGCGCAAGTGGCGGAAAGTGGCATGAAGTGGGTTTTTTGAGCTCAAAACGATAAAAATTGGAGAAACGCTGACGTGTTTCGCGGAGCTAACGCTATCAGTCTCGATGCAAAGGGCCGTCTCGCCATGCCGAGCCGGTACCGTGACGAGCTCGTTTCGCGTAGTTCCGGCCAATTGATCGTGACCATTGATGCCGTTGATCCGTGCCTGTGTGTCTACCCGCTCGACGAGTGGGAAATCATTGAAACCAAGTTGCGCGCGCTCCCTTCGCTTCGCGAAGAGAACCGTCGCCTGCAGCGTTTATTGATTGGTAATGCCGTCGACCTCGAACTCGACGGCAGTGGTCGTTTTCTGGTTCCACCGCGTCTGCGCGAATACGCCAAGCTTGATAAGAAAGCGATGCTGGTGGGCCAACTGAACAAGTTCCAATTGTGGGACGAGGATGCATGGAACGCGGTGTCTGCCGCTGACCTTGCTGCTATTCAACAACCGGGCGCCATGCCTGACGAACTGCGTGATTTGATCCTGTGACTATTGATAGCGGCTTTAACCACATCACCGTACTGCTTGACGAAGCCGTCGAGGCTCTCGCCGTACGTCCTGATGGCTGCTATCTGGACGGTACGTTCGGGCGCGGCGGGCACAGTCGGCTGATCCTCAGCCAGCTCGGGACGGACGGTCGACTCATCGGGTTCGACAAAGATCCACAAGCGATTGCCACCGGGCAAACGCTAGCGGCCGAAGACGGCCGCTTTGTCGTTGTGCAGCGCAGCTTTGCCGAGCTGGGTTCGGTGGTTGCCGAGCAGGGTTTGAGCGGCAAGGTCAGCGGTATCCTGCTCGATCTCGGCGTGTCTTCGCCGCAGCTCGACGACGCCGAGCGCGGCTTCAGTTTCCTTAACGACGGCCCGCTGGACATGCGGATGGATCCGTCCCGTGGCATCAGCGCCGCCGAGTTCGTCAACACCGCGCCGGTGGAAGAAATCGCCCGGGTGTTCAAGGAATACGGCGAAGAACGTTTCTCCGGGCGCATGGCCCGTGCCGTGGCCGAGCGCCGCGACATCAAGCCGTTCGAGCGCACCGCTGATCTTGCCGAAGTCTTGAAAGTCGCCAACCCGGCGTGGGAGAAGGGCAAGAACCCGGCGACCCGTGCGTTCCAGGGGTTGCGCATTCACGTCAACAACGAACTGGGCGATCTGGAAGCCGGCCTCGAAGCCGCCCTGGATGCTCTGGAGATCGGTGGCCGTCTGGTGGTCATCAGCTTCCACTCGCTTGAAGACCGCATCGTCAAACTGTTCATGCGCAAGCTGGTGAAAGGCGAAGCTGACAACCTGCCACGCAACCTGCCCGTGCGCCACGTGGCGTTCGAACCGAAAATCAAAATCCACGGCAAAGCGCAGACGGCCTCCGACGCCGAACTCAAAGCCAACCCACGTTCCCGTAGCGCTGTCATGCGTGTCGCGGAGAAGTTGCGGTGAGCAAGCTTTTCGCCAAGC
Organism: Pseudomonas sp. lyk4-TYG-107; assembly: GCF_030209055.1. NCBI lineage: Bacteria > Pseudomonadati > Pseudomonadota > Gammaproteobacteria > Pseudomonadales > Pseudomonadaceae > Pseudomonas > Pseudomonas sp. lyk4-TYG-107. The sequence goes on along the minus strand of NZ_JARVST010000018.1, from coordinate 16,581 downwards.
CCCTGCCGGGCGGCAGCTTTATCATGCTGCTGCTGTTTATCGGCGTGCTCGTGTCGGCCATCGGCGTGTCTTACAGCGCGCACTGGAACCGGCAGTTGCTCAACAATCTTTATAACGAACTCAGCGTGCGCGACAAGGCGCAGGCCGAGTGGGGGCGCCTGATTCTCGAGCAAAGCACCTGGACTGCGCACAGCCGCATCGAAGTGCTGGCCACCGAACAACTGAAGATGCACATCCCTGGCGCGGCTGACGTGAAGATGGTGGCGCCATGATGAAACTCGAAGGGGCACTCTTCCCGTGGCGCTTCCGCCTGATGGTGGCACTGCTCGGCGTGATGGTTGCGGCGATCTGCTGGCGCATCATCGACCTGCAAGTGGTTGACCGTGACTTCCTCAAAGGTCAGGGCGACGCGCGCAGTCTGCGTCATATTCCGATTCCTGCTCACCGTGGTCTGATCACCGACCGTAACGGCGAGCCGTTGGCCGTGAGCACCCCGGTGACGACCCTGTGGGCCAACGCCAAGGAAATGCAGACCGCCAAAGAGAAGTGGCCGGCGCTGGCCGCTGCGCTGGGGCAGGATCCGAAAGCCCTGGCCGAACGTCTCGAAGCCCAGGCCAACAAAGAATTCATTTATCTGGTGCGCGGGCTGACCCCCGAGCAGGGCCAGGCTGTGCTCGATCTGAAAGTGCCGGGCGTTTACGGCATCGAAGAATTCCGCCGCTTCTATCCGGCCGGTGAAGTTACCGCACATATGGTCGGCTTTACCGACATTGACGATCACGGGCGTGAAGGCGTCGAGCTGGCCTACGACGAGTGGCTGGCCGGTGTCCCGGGCAAGCGGCAGGTCATCAAGGATCGGCGCGGTCGGCTGATCAAGGATGTCCAGGTCACCAAAAACGCCAAGGCCGGCAAGCCCTTGGCGTTGTCGATTGACCTGCGTCTGCAATACCTGGCCAACCGCGAGCTGCGCAATGCGATCATCGAGAACGGCGCCAAGGCCGGCAGCCTGGTGATCATGGACGTGAAGACCGGCGAGATTCTCGCCATGGTCAACCAGCCGACCTACAACCCGAACAACCGTCGCAATCTGCAGCCGGCGATGATGCGTAACCGCGCGATGATCGACGTGTTCGAACCGGGTTCGACCATGAAAGCGATCTCGATGAGTGCCGCGATCGAAACCGGCCGCTGGAAACCGAGCGACACCGTCGAGGTGTACCCGGGCTCCCTGCAGATCGGCAAATACACCATCAAGGACGTGTCGAAGACCGAAGGTCCGGTACTCGACCTGACCGGCATCCTGATCAATTCCAGTAACGTCGGCATGAGTAAGGTTGCGTTCGATATTGGTGGCGAAACCATTTTCCGCCTCGCACAGAAAGTCGGCCTCGGCCAGGACACCGGCCTCGGCTTCCCGGGCGAGCGCGTCGGCAACCTGCCGAATTACCGTGAATGGCGCAAGGCCGAAACTGCGACGCTGTCTTACGGCTACGGTATTTCCGTGACGGCGATCCAGCTGGTTCACGCGTTTTCGGCACTGGCCAACAACGGTCGTCTGGCACCGCTGACCCTGATCAAAACCGACAAGCCGCCGCAGACCACCCAGGTACTGCCGGAAGCGGTCGCGAAGACCATGCAAGGCATGCTGCAGCAAGTGATCGAAGCCCCGCGCGGCGTGTTCCGTGCGCAGGTGCCGGCGTATCACGTGGCCGGCAAGTCGGGTACTGCACGTAAAACGTCGGTGGGCACCAAGGGCTACGCCGAAAACTCGTACCGCTCGCTGTTTGCCGGTTTCGGCCCGATGAGCGATCCGCGTTACGCCATCGTGGTGGTGATCGATGAACCGTCCAAGGCCGGTTACTTTGGTGGTCTGGTTTCGGCGCCGGTGTTCAGCCGTGTGATGTCCGGCACCCTGCGTCTGATGAACGTGACCCCGGACAACCTGCCGACCACCCAACAGGCCAACGCTACGCCGGCCGTTCCGCTGAAAGCCAATGGAGGGCGCGGCTGATGTCTCTGAGTCTGAACAAGATATTCCCCCACGCCGGCCACGATCTGCTGATCCGTGAATTGGCGCTGGACAGCCGCAACGTACGCGCGGGTGATCTGTTCCTCGCCGTACCGGGCGGCAAGTTCGATGGCCGTGCGCACATCGCCGATGCCTTGCAGCGTGGCGCGGCGGCAGTTGCCTATGAAGTGGAAGGCGCCACCGTGCTGCCGATCACCGAAGTGCCATTGATTCCGGTCAAAGGCCTGGCGGCGCAGCTGTCCGACATCGCCGGGCGCTTTTATGGCGAACCGAGCCATCACTTGAACCTGATCGGCGTCACCGGCACCAACGGCAAGACCAGCGTGACCCAACTGGTCGCGCAGGCACTCGATCTGCTCGGTCAGCATTGCGGCATCGTCGGTACGCTGGGTTCCGGCTTCTATGGCGCGCTGGAAAGCGGCCTGCACACCACGCCGAATCCGATTGCCGTGCAAGCGACCCTTGGCGACCTGAAAAAGGCCGGGGCCAAAGCCGTGGCCATGGAAGTGTCGTCCCACGGTCTGGATCAGGGCCGGGTCACTGCATTGGCGTTCGACGTTGCGGTGATGACCAACCTGTCCCGCGATCACCTGGATTACCACGGCACCATGGAGGCGTATGCCGAGGCCAAGGCCAAGCTGTTCGCCTGGAATGACCTGAAGTGCCGCGTGGTCAACCTCGACGACGATTTCGGTCGGCAACTGGCCGCCGAAAAACGCGATTCGCGCCTGATCACCTACAGCCTGCTCGACAGCAGCGCCTACCTGTTCTGCCGTGAAGCGCAGTTCGATGACCACGGCGTGCGCGCCACGCTGGTCACGCCGCAGGGCGAGCATCACCTGCGCAGCACGCTGCTCGGTCGTTTCAACCTGAGCAACGTACTGGCGGCAGTCGGCGCCTTGCTCGGTCTGGATTACGCCTTAGACGAAATTCTCAAGGTGCTGCCGAAACTCGAAGGCCCGGCCGGACGCATGCAGCGTCTGGGTGGTGGCACTCAGCCGCTGGTGGTGGTCGACTACGCCCACACCCCGGATGCGCTGGAAAAAGTTCTGAGCGCATTGCGCCCACACGTCAAAGGCCAGTTGCTGTGCCTGTTCGGCTGTGGCGGTGATCGTGATCGCGGCAAGCGTCCGCTGATGGCCGAAGTGGTCGAGCGTCTGGCTGATCGTGTACTGGTCACCGATGACAACCCGCGCACGGAAGACCCGGCGCAGATTTTCGACGACATCCGCGCCGGTTTCAGCGCTGTGGATAAAGTTACTTTCGTCGCCGGCCGTGGTCAGGCGATCGCCCAGATGATCGCCGGTGCTTCGGCGGATGACGTGATCGTGCTGGCCGGTAAAGGTCACGAGGACTATCAGGAAATCAACGGCGAGCGGCACGCTTTCTCCGATCTGGTCGAGGCCGATCATGCCCTCACCGCGTGGGAGGTGGCCCATGCTTAAGGCCCTGACATTGAGCGAACTGACCAACGTGCTCGACGCCCGTCTGATCAGCAGCGACGCCAGTTTTGATGGCGTCAGCATCGACAGCCGTGCGATCACCGCTGGCCAACTGTTTATTGCCCTGACCGGTCCGCGCTTCGATGGTCACGACTATCTGAACGACGTCGCTGGCAAGGGCGCGGTGGCGGCACTGGTCGAGCGCGAAGTCGTCGACAGCACCTTGCCGCAACTGCTGGTCAAGGACACCCGCCAGGCCCTCGGCCAGTTGGGTGCGTTGAACCGTGCCGCATTCACCCAGCCAGTCGCGGCCATCACTGGCTCCAGCGGCAAGACCACGGTCAAGGAAATGCTCGCGAGCATCTTGCGTACCCGCGGTCCGGTGCTGGCGACGCGCGGCAATCTGAACAATGATCTGGGCGCACCGCTGACCCTGCTCGAACTGGCCCCGGAACACACCGCCGCCGTAATCGAACTGGGCGCTTCGCGTCTGGGTGAAATCGCCTACACCGTCGGGCTGACCAAGCCACACGTGGCGATCCTCAACAACGCTGGCACCGCCCACGTTGGCGAGTTCGGCGGGCCGGAAAAAATCGTCGAAGCCAAAGGCGAGATCATCGACGGGCTGGCGGCGGATGGCGTCGCTGTGCTCAACCTCGATGACAAGGCCTTTGGTATCTGGAAGCTCCGCGCCGGCGCACGCAAAGTGCTGACCTTCTCCCTGAGCAATCCTCAGGCAGATTTCCACGCCAGCGACCTGAGCACCGATGCCCGGGGTTGCCCGGCCTTCAACCTGCATACACCTGAAGGTGTGGAGCACGTTCAACTGAACCTGCTCGGCACCCATAACGTCGCCAACGCCATGGCTGCCGCCGCTGCCGCTCACGCCTTGGGCGTGTCGCTGTTCGGCATTGCCACCGGGCTTGGCGCAGTACAACCGGTCAAGGGTCGCACCGTCGCGCAACTGGCGAAGAACGGCATGCGCGTGATCGATGACACTTACAACGCAAACCCCACCTCCATGTGCGCGGCCGTTGATATACTCGCCGGCTTTTCCGGCCGCACCGTCCTGGTGCTCGGAGATATCGGCGAGTTGGGCGACTGGGCGGAGCAGGGGCACCGCGACGTGGGCGAATACGCCCGGGGCAAGGTTTCCGCGCTTTACGCGGTCGGGCCGAACATGGTCCACGCCGTGAACGCATTCGGTAAAGAGGCGCATCACTTCGGCACGCAAGCCGAACTGATCCAGGCCCTCGACGCCGAGCAGGACACAAACACCACCATTTTGATCAAGGGTTCGCGCAGTGCAGCGATGGAAAACATCGTTGCGGCTCTGTGCGGGTCCAGTCTGGAGAAACATTAATGCTGCTGCTGCTAGCGGAGTATCTGCAACAGTTTTACAAAGGCTTCGCGGTCTTCCAGTACCTGACCCTGCGCGGGATCCTCGGTGTGCTGACCGCGCTGGTTTTGTCGCTGTGCTATGGCCCGTGGATGATCCGCACCCTGCAGAACCGTCAGATCGGCCAGTCCGTTCGTAATGACGGCCCGCAATCGCACCTGTCCAAGTCGGGTACGCCAACCATGGGCGGCGCGTTGATTCTGTCTTCCATCGGTGTCAGCACCCTGTTGTGGGCTGACCTGAGCAACCGCTACGTGTGGGTCGTGCTGCTGGTGACTCTGCTGTTCGGCGCCATCGGCTGGGTCGACGATTACCGCAAAGTGATCGAGAAGAACTCCCGTGGCTTGCCAAGCCGCTGGAAATATTTCTGGCAGTCGGTCTTTGGCCTGGGCGCAGCGATCTTCCTTTATATGACCGCCACCACGCCGGTGGAGACCACGCTGATCCTGCCGATGCTCAAGGACTACAGCATTCCGCTGGGCGCCGGGTTCATCGTGCTGACCTACTTCGTGATCGTCGGTTCGAGCAACGCGGTCAACCTGACCGACGGCCTCGACGGTCTGGCGATCATGCCAACCGTGATGGTCGGCGGCGGTCTGGGGATCTTCTGCTACCTGTCGGGTAACGTGAAATTCGCCGAATACCTGCTGATCCCTTACGTGCCGGGCGCGGGCGAACTGATCGTGTTCTGCGGCGCACTGATCGGTGCCGGCCTCGGATTCCTCTGGTTCAACACCTATCCGGCGCAAGTGTTCATGGGCGACGTCGGTGCTCTGGCACTGGGCGCGGCACTGGGCACCATCGCAGTGATCGTCCGTCAGGAAATCGTCCTGTTCATCATGGGCGGCGTGTTCGTGATGGAAACCCTGTCGGTGGTTATCCAGGTTGCCTCTTTCAAGCTGACCGGTCGCCGTGTGTTCCGCATGGCACCGATTCACCACCACTTTGAACTCAAGGGCTGGCCCGAGCCACGCGTGATCGTCCGTTTCTGGATCATCACCGTGATTCTCGTGTTGATCGGCCTTGCCACCCTGAAGCTGAGGTAGAACGAGTGTCTCTGATCGCTTCTGACCACTTCCGCATCGTTGTCGGCCTCGGCAAGAGCGGCATGTCCCTGGTTCGCTTCCTGGCGAACCGGGGCGTGTCGTTTGCCGTCGCCGATACGCGGGACAATCCACCGGAACTGGCCACGCTCAAGCGTGACTATCCGCACGTGGAAGTGCGTTGTGGCGAGCTGGACGTCGAATTCCTGTGCCGCGCCGACGAGCTCTACGTGAGCCCCGGCCTGGCGCTGGCGACCCCGGCCCTGCAAGCCGCTGCAGCCCGTGGCGTGAAAATGGCCGGCGACATCGAGCTGTTCGCGCGTAACGCGCGGGCGCCGATCGTGGCCATCACCGGTTCCAACGCGAAAAGCACCGTCACCACTTTGGTCGGCGAGATGGCGGTTGCGGCCGGCAAACGCGTCGCGGTGGGCGGCAACCTCGGTACGCCAGCACTGGAACTGCTCAGCGATGACGTCGAGCTGTACGTGATGGAGCTGTCGAGCTTCCAGCTGGAAACCACCGACCAGCTCAACGCTGAAGTGGCCACCGTGCTGAACATTAGCGAAGACCATATGGACCGCTACAGCGGCCTGCCGGCGTACCACCTGGCCAAGCACCGGATCTTCCGTGGCGCGAAGCAGTTCGTGGTCAATCGTCAGGATGCACTCAGTCGTCCGCTGATCGGCGAAGGCCAGCCTTGCTGGACCTTCGGCCTGAACAAACCGGATTTCAAGGCCTTCGGCCTGCGCGAAGAAGACGGCGAGAAATACCTGGCCTTCGAATTCCAGAACCTGATGCCAGTGCGCGAACTGAAAGTGCGCGGCGCGCATAACCAGGCGAACGCCCTCGCGGCGCTGGCGCTCGGCCATGCGGTCGGCTTGCCGTTCGACGCCATGCTTGATGCCCTGCGTAACTTCACCGGCCTCGAACACCGCTGCCAGTGGCTGCGTGATCTCGACGGCGTCGGTTACTACAACGATTCCAAGGCCACCAACGTCGGTGCTGCACTGGCTGCCATCGAAGGCCTGGGTGCGGACATCGACGGCAAGGTCGTGCTGATCGCCGGTGGCGACGGCAAGGGCGCCGAGTTCAAGGATCTGCGCGATCCGGTGGCGGCCAACTGCCGCGCCGTGATCCTGATGGGCCGCGACTCCGATAAGATCGGCGAGGCCATCGGTGACGCCGTGCCACTGATTCGCGCGACCTCGCTGGTCGACGCCGTCGCGCAATGCCGCGCAGTCGCCCAGCCGGGTGACGTAGTGCTGCTGTCGCCGGCCTGCGCCAGTTTCGACATGTTCAAGAATTACGAAGACCGTGGTCACCAGTTCGTCCGCGCCGTGGAGGATCTGGCATGAGCCTGCGCAATATCATCAAGCCGTACCCGTCGCCGATCATCACCGGGCGTGGCATCGACCTCGACTTCCCGATGCTCGCCGGTTGCCTGGCGCTGCTGGGCCTGGGCCTGATCATGATCGCCTCCGCTTCCACCGAAGTGGCGGCGGCGCAGTCGGGCAGCGCGCTGTATTACATGATTCGCCACCTGATCTACGTGGCACTGGGCCTGGGTGCCTGCATCATCACCATGATGATTCCGATTGCCACCTGGCAGCGTCTGGGCTGGATGATGCTGATCGGCGCATTCGGTCTGCTGGTGATGGTGATCGTCCCCGGGATCGGCCGTGAAGTGAACGGTTCGATGCGCTGGATCGGTTTCAGCTTCTTCAACGTTCAGCCGTCCGAGATCGCCAAGGTGTTTGTGGTGATCTACCTCGCCGGTTATCTGGTGCGTCGGCAGAAAGAAGTGCGCGAGAGCTGGATGGGCTTCTTCAAGCCGTTCATCGTGCTGCTGCCGATGGCGGGTCTGTTGCTGATGGAGCCGGACTTCGGTGCCACCGTGGTAATGATGGGGGCTGCGGCGGCGATGCTGTTCCTCGGCGGAGTCGGGCTGTTCCGCTTCTCGCTGATGGTGGTGCTGGCAGTCGGGGCCGTGGTCTTGCTGATTCAGATGCAGCCTTACCGGATGGCGCGTTTGACCAACTTCGCCGACCCGTGGGCCGACCAGTTCGGCGCCGGTTATCAGTTGTCGCAGGCGTTGATTGCCTTCGGTCGCGGTGAGTGGCTGGGCGTTGGCCTGGGCAACAGCGTGCAGAAACAGTTCTACCTGCCTGAAGCGCATACCGACTTCGTGTTCTCCGTACTTGCCGAAGAGCTGGGTGCGGTGGGTTCGCTGTGCACCGTGGCGCTGTTCGTCTTCGTGTGTATTCGCGGCATGTACATCGGTCTGTGGGCCGAAAAAGCCAAGCAGTTCTTCGCTGCTTATGTGGCTTACGGTCTGTCGTTCCTGTGGATTGGCCAGTTCCTGATCAACATCGGCGTGAACGTCGGTCTGCTGCCGACCAAGGGCCTGACCCTGCCGTTCCTCAGTTATGGCGGCAGTTCCCTGGTGATCTGCTGCGCCTGCCTTGGCTTGTTGCTGAGGATCGAGTGGGAGAGTCGAACCCACCTGGGCAGTGAAGAGATGGAGTTCCATGAGAGCGACTTCGCCGAGGAGCCGAACCATGGGCGCTAACGTATTGATCATGGCCGGCGGCACCGGCGGCCACGTGTTCCCGGCGCTGTCCTGTGCCCGCGAATTCCAGGCGCGCGGCTACACCGTGCACTGGCTCGGCACGCCACGCGGAATCGAAAACGAACTGGTGCCGGCTGCAGGTCTGGAACTGCACCGCATCAATGCCACCGGGTTGCGTGGCAAGGGCAAGCTGTCGCTGCTCAAGGCACCGTTCATGTTGCTCAAGTCGGTGTGGCAGGCGCGGGCGGTGATTCGCAAGCTGCGTCCAGTCTGCGTGGTCGGCTTCGGTGGTTATGTGACCGGGCCTGGCGGGATTGCCGCGAAACTGGCCGGTGTGCCGGTGATCGTTCACGAGCAGAACGCCGTGGCCGGCACCGCCAATCGGTTGCTGGTGCCGTTCGCCGCCCGGGTGTGTGAAGCGTTCCCCGACACCTTTACTCTGTCGGACACCCGCCGTACCACCGGAAACCCGGTGCGCAGCGAGCTGTTCCTCGAAACATCGCGACCGGCTCTGGCCGGGCGCAAAGCGCGTTTGCTGATCCTCGGCGGAAGCCTGGGCGCAGAACCGTTGAACAAGTTGCTGCCTGAAGCCCTGGCGCAAGTACCTGCCGATTTGCGTCCGGAAGTGTTTCATCAGGCCGGCAAAAACCACGATGAAGTGACTGCAGAGCGCTACCGCGCCGCCGGCGTGGATGCGCAGGTGCAGCCCTTTATCAAAGACATGGCCCAGGCCTATGGCTGGGCTGACCTGGTGGTGTGCCGCGCTGGCGCGCTGACCATCAGTGAGCTGGCTGCCGTTGGTCTGCCCTCGATGCTGGTGCCTTTGCCCCACGCGATCGACGATCACCAGACCCGCAACGCCGATTATTTGGCCCGTGAAGGCGCAGCCTTCGTGATGCCGCAAAGAACGACTGGTGCCGCGGACCTTGCCGCGCGCCTGACAGAGGTCTTGATGCAACCGCAACGACTCGAAGAAATGGCCCAAGCGGCCCGCCGTCTGGCCAAACCCGATGCCACCCGTAGCGTGGTCGATACCTGCCTGGAGGTGGCTCATGGTTGAGAATCAGAAAGCCATGCCACAACCGGAAATGCGCCGCATCCGTCGCATCCACTTCGTCGGTATCGGCGGCGTGGGCATGTGCGGGATTGCCGAAGTGTTGTTGAACCTGGGCTATGAAGTGTCCGGTTCCGACCTGAAGGCTTCGCCGGTGACCGAGCGTCTGGAATCGTTCGGTGCGCACATCTATATCGGTCACCGTGCCGAGAACGCCGCTACCGCTGACGTGTTGGTGGTGTCGAGTGCTGTCAACACTTCCAACCCGGAAGTGGCGACCGCCCTTGAGCGTCGTATCCCGGTGGTACCGCGTGCCGAGATGCTCGCCGAGCTGATGCGCTATCGCCACGGCATCGCCGTCGCCGGCACCCACGGCAAAACCACCACCACCAGCCTGATCGCTTCGGTGTTCGCCGCTGGTGGTCTGGACCCGACCTTCGTCATCGGTGGCCGTCTGAATGCGGCGGGCACCAATGCCCAGCTCGGCACCAGCCGCTACCTGATCGCCGAAGCCGACGAAAGCGACGCGAGTTTCCTGCACCTGCAACCGCTGGTGGCCGTGGTCACCAACATCGACGCCGACCACATGGCGACCTACGACGGTGACTTCAACAAGCTGAAGAAAACCTTCGTCGAGTTCCTGCACAACCTGCCGTTCTACGGTTTGGCGGTGATGTGCCTGGACGATCCGGTGGTGCGTGAAATCCTGCCATTGGTCAAGCGTCCGACCGTGACCTACGGCTTCAGCGAAGACGCCGACGTGCGCGCGATCAATGTGCGTCAGCAAGGCATGCAGACCTTCTTCACCGTGCTGCGTCCTGATCGCGAGCCGCTCGATGTGTCGGTGAACATGCCGGGCAACCACAACGTGCTCAACTCGCTGGCGACCATCTGCATCGCCACCGACGAAGGCGTCAGCGACGAAGCCATCGTTCAGGGCCTGTCCGGGTTCCAGGGCGTTGGCCGACGCTTCCAGGTCTACGGCGAATTGCCGGTGGACGGCGGTAACGTGATGCTGGTCGACGACTACGGTCACCACCCGACCGAAGTCGCCGCCGTGATCAAAGCCGTGCGCGGTGGCTGGCCGGAGCGCCGTCTGGTGATGGTTTACCAGCCGCACCGTTACAGCCGCACCCGTGACCTGTACGACGATTTCGTCAATGTACTGGCCGATGCCAACGTGCTGCTGCTGATGGAAGTCTATCCGGCGGGCGAAGAGCCGATCCCGGGCGCGGACAGCCGCAAGCTGTGCAACAGCATCCGTCAGCGTGGTCAGCTCGACCCGATCTACATCGAGCGCGGTGTCGACCTCGCGCCGCTGGTCAAGCCGCTGCTGCGTGCCGGCGACATCCTGCTGTGCCAGGGTGCCGGGGATATCGGCGGTCTCGCGCCGAAGCTGTTGAAAAGTGAATTGTTCGCCGGCGCCGTGGCTGCGTCGGTCGAGGGGAAGTTGAAATGACTGCTGCCTACGCCAACCTGTTCTCCACCATCGCGCCGAAAGATTTCGGGCGTGTCGCCGTGCTGTTCGGTGGCATGAGTGCCGAGCGTGAGGTTTCGCTGAAATCCGGTAACGCCGTGCTCGACGCGCTGCAAAGCGCGGGCGTGGACGCGTTCGGGATCGACGTCGGCGAGGATTTTCTGCAGCGTCTGCTGAATGAAAAGATCGACCGCGCGTTCATCATTCTCCACGGTCGTGGCGGTGAAGACGGCTCGATGCAGGGCCTGCTCGAATGCGCCGGTATTCCTTACACCGGCAGCGGCATCCTCGCTTCGGCACTGGCGATGGACAAACTGCGCACCAAGCAGGTCTGGCACAGCCTCGGGATTCCGACGCCGCGTCACGCCGTGCTGTGCAGCGAAGCCGATTGTATTTCCGCGGCGACGGAACTGGGCTTCCCTTTGATCGTCAAACCGGCGCATGAAGGTTCAAGTATCGGGATGGCCAAAGTGAGTTCTGCGTCCGAGTTGATCGACGCATGGAAAGCGGCCAGTACCTACGATTCGCAAGTCTTGGTTGAACAATGGATTCAAGGTCCGGAGTTCACCATCGCCACCCTGCGTGACCAGGTGTTGCCTCCTATCGCCCTGGGTACACCGCACACGTTCTACGACTACGACGCCAAGTACATCGCCAACGATACCCAGTACCGCATTCCGTGCGGACTGGATGCCGCCAAGGAACAGGAACTCATGGATCTCACGGCCAAGGCCTGTGAGGCGCTGGGTATTGCCGGTTGGGGCAGGGCGGACGTGATGCAGGACGCCGACGGACAGTTCTGGTTCCTGGAAGTGAACACCGCACCGGGCATGACCGATCACAGCCTGGTGCCGATGGCGGCCCGTGCTGCCGGTCTGGACTTCCAGCAACTGGTTCTGGCCATTCTGGCCGCCAGTGTTGAAGGCTCCGGTCATACAGAGGCGCGAGGTTAAGACCATGCAAGGCGCTCATCTCAGACATCAGCCACCCGCACCCGGCCGCAAGCCGGTGCCGCGGGGTGCCAGCCGAATGGTGGCCAAAGAGCCGATGTCCGCGCGCCTGCCGAAAGCCAATTTCGGCTTTCTGAAAAGCCTGTTCTGGCCGGTGCTGCTGGTGGCGCTCGGGTTCGGTACTTACGAAGGCGCGCAGCGTTTGCTGCCATACGCTGACAGGCCGATCACCAAGATCGCCGTGCAGGGCGACCTGAGCTACATCAGTCAGCAAGCGGTGCAGCAGCGAATCGCCCCGTACGTGGCGTCGAGCTTCTTCACCATTGATCTGGCCAGCATGCGTACCGAGCTTGAGCAGATGCCGTGGATCGCCCACGCCGAAGTACGCCGGGTGTGGCCGGATCAGGTGGTGATCCGCCTCGAAGAGCAACTGCCGGTGGCCCGTTGGGGCGACGAGTCGCTGCTCAACAACCAGGGTCAGGCCTTCACGCCAAAGGAGTTGGCGAACTACGAACACCTGCCACAGCTGTTCGGCCCACAACGGGCCCAGCAGCAAGTGATGCAGCAGTATCAGGTGCTGAGCCAGATGCTCCGGCCGCTGGGCTTCTCGATCGCGCGTCTGGAACTGCGTGAACGTGGCAGCTGGTTCCTGACCACTGGTGCCGGCAGCTCCGGCCCCGGCATCGAGTTGCTGCTGGGACGCGGCAACCTGGTGGAAAAGATGCGCCGCTTCATTGCCATCTATGACAAGACGCTTAAAGACCAGATTACGAACATTGCGCGCATCGATCTGCGCTACGCCAACGGCCTCGCTGTTGGCTGGCGGGAACCAGTAGCGCCGACGACAGCCCAACCCGCTGTCGCAAAGAATTAAGAAGAGGCAGGACCCATGGCAAACGTGCAAAGCGGCAAAATGATCGTCGGTCTGGATATCGGCACCTCCAAGGTGGTGGCGCTGGTAGGCGAGGTCGCGGACGACGGCACGCTGGAAATCGTCGGTATCGGTACTCATCCGTCCCGCGGCCTGAAGAAGGGCGTGGTGGTGAACATCGAGTCCACCGTGCAATCGATCCAGCGCGCGATCGAAGAAGCCCAACTGATGGCGGGCTGCCGCATTCACTCGGCTTTCGTCGGCGTGGCCGGCAATCACATCCGCAGCCTGAACTCCCACGGCATCGTGGCGATTCGTGATCGCGAAGTGAGCTCGGCTGACCTGGAGCGCGTACTCGACGCCGCCCAGGCCGTGGCGATCCCGGCTGACCAGCGCGTGCTGCACACCCTGCCGCAGGATTACGTGATCGATAACCAGGAAGGCGTCCGCGAGCCTCTGGGCATGTCCGGCGTCCGTCTGGAAGCCAAGGTTCACGTGGTCACCTGCGCCGTCAACGCCGCCCAGAACATTGAAAAGTGCGTGCGTCGCTGCGGTCTGGAAATCGACGACATCATTCTCGAGCAACTGGCCTCGGCCTACTCGGTACTGACTGACGACGAAAAAGAACTGGGCGTGTGCCTGGTCGACATCGGCGGCGGCACCACCGACATCGCGATCTTCACCGAAGGCGCGATCCGCCACACCGCGGTGATCCCGATTGCCGGTGATCAGGTGACCAACGACATCGCCATGGCGTTGCGCACCCCGACCCAGTACGCCGAAGAGATCAAGATCCGCTACGCCTGCGCCCTGGCCAAACTGGCCGGTGCCGGCGAAACCATCAAGGTGCCGAGCGTTGGCGACCGTCCACCGCGCGAACTGTCGCGTCAGGCCCTGGCCGAAGTGGTCGAGCCGCGTTACGACGAACTGTTCACCCTGATCCAGGCCGAGCTGCGTCGCAGCGGCTACGAAGACCTGATCCCGGCGGGCATCGTCCTGACCGGCGGTACGTCGAAGATGGAAGGTGCCACCGAACTGGCCGAAGAAATCTTCCACATGCCGGTGCGCCTGGGCGTGCCGCATGGCGTGAAGGGCCTGGATGACGTGGTGCGCAATCCGATTTATTCCACTGGCGTGGGCTTGTTGATGTACGGCCTGCAGAAGCAGTCCGACGGGATCTCGTTCTCGGGCATCGGCAGCCGCGACAGCTACAGCAACGATGAGCCACAGGCGCCGTTGCTGGACCGATTGAAGAAGTGGGTTCAAGGCAACTTCTAAAGCTTTACCGCAACACCGTTACAAAAATGCAGTAGGCGAAAAAACTAGAGAATGTAAGGAGAGGGAAAATGTTCGAACTCGTAGACAACATCCCCGCAAGCCCGGTAATCAAAGTTATCGGTGTTGGCGGTGGCGGCGGCAACGCTGTCAACCACATGGTCAAGAGCAACATCGAAGGCGTCGAATTCATCTGCGCCAACACTGATGCTCAAGCGCTGAAAAACATCGGCGCGCGTACCATCCTGCAACTGGGCACCGGCGTGACCAAAGGTCTCGGCGCTGGCGCCAACCCTGAAGTAGGTCGTCAGGCCGCTCTCGAAGACCGTGAGCGCATTGCCGAAGTACTGCAGGGCACCAACATGGTGTTCATCACCACTGGCATGGGCGGCGGTACCGGTACCGGTGCTGCGCCGATCATCGCCGAAGTGGCCAAGGAAATGGGCATCCTGACCGTTGCTGTCGTGACCCGTCCGTTCCCGTTCGAAGGCCGCAAGCGTATGCAGATCGCCGACGAAGGCATCCGCATGCTCTCCGAAAGCGTCGACTCGTTGATCACCATCCCTAACGAGAAGCTGCTGACCATCCTCGGTAAAGACGCGAGCCTGCTGTCGGCTTTCGCCAAGGCTGACGACGTACTGGCCGGTGCCGTTCGCGGTATCTCCGACATCATCAAGCGTCCGGGCATGATCAACGTCGACTTCGCCGACGTGCGTACCGTGATGAGCGAAATGGGCATGGCGATGATGGGCACTGGCTGCGCCAGCGGTCCGAACCGTGCACGTGAAGCGACCGAAGCGGCCATCCGCAACCCGCTGCTGGAAGACGTGAACCTGCAAGGTGCACGCGGCATCCTGGTGAACATCACCGCCGGTCCTGACCTGTCCCTGGGTGAGTACTCCGACGTGGGTAGCATCATCGAAGCCTTCGCTTCCGAGCACGCAATGGTCAAGGTCGGTACCGTTATCGATCCGGACATGCGCGACGAACTGCACGTCACCGTGGTTGCCACCGGTCTGGGCGCGAAAATCGAGAAGCCTGTGAAGGTCATCGACAACACCGTTCACACCTCCATGGCTGCCGCTCAGGTTCAACAACCGGCTCCTGCGCGTCAGGAAGCTCCGGCGGTGAACTACCGTGACCTGGACCGTCCGACCGTCATGCGCAACCAGGCTCAGGCCGGTGCTGCGACTGCCGCGAAGATGAACCCGCAGGACGATCTGGATTACCTGGACATCCCGGCATTCCTGCGTCGTCAGGCCGATTGATGGAATGTATCAGGGCTATGACGGTGATTGGTGTTCAGCAAAGGCTCGGTCTGCTATTATCGCCAGCCTTTGTTGATACCAGTTCGCAATTTGCGCTGAAGCGGCCCAAGCCATGATTAAACAACGCACACTGAAAAATATTATCCGTGCCACAGGTGTAGGCCTGCATTCCGGGGAGAAGGTCTACCTGACCCTCAAGCCTGCGCCTGTCGACACTGGCATTGTGTTTTGTCGCGCTGACCTCGACCCTGTGGTGCAGATCCCTGCCCGCGCGGAAAACGTCGGTGAAACCACTATGTCGACGACGCTGATCAACGGCGACGTCAAAGTGGACACGGTAGAGCACTTGCTCTCGGCCATGGCTGGCCTGGGCATCGATAACGCCTACGTCGAGCTCTCCGCGTCCGAAGTCCCGATCATGGATGGCAGCGCTGGACCGTTCGTATTCCTGATTCAATCGGCTGGCCTGGAAGAGCAGGACGCCGCCAAGAAATTCATCCGCATCCTGCGTGAAGTGACAGTGGAAGACGGCGACAAGCGCGCCACTTTCGTCCCTTTCGAAGGGTTCAAGGTGAGCTTCGAGATCGATTTCGATCACCCGGTTTTCCGGGACCGCACCCAAAGTGCAAGCGTGGATTTTTCCAGCACTTCGTTCGTAAAAGAAGTCAGCCGCGCCCGTACTTTCGGTTTCATGAGTGATATCGAGTACCTGCGCAAGCACAACCTCGCACTCGGCGGCAGCGTTGAAAACGCGATCGTGGTGGATTCCGATGGTGTACTGAACGAAGACGGCCTTCGCTACGAAGACGAATTCGTGAAGCACAAGATCCTCGATGCGATTGGTGACCTGTACCTGCTGGGTAACAGCCTGATTGGTGAGTTCAAAGGCTTCAAGTCCGGTCATGCACTGAACAACCAGCTGCTGCGCAAGTTGATTGAGCAGACAGATGCGTGGGAAGTGGTGACGTTCGAAGACGCCAGCACCGCACCAATCTCTTACATGCGCCCGGTTGCGGCGGTGTAAGTAAAAAACCTCTCTAGTTTTTTGAAGGCCATCCTCGGATGGCCTTTTTTTATGCCTGCAATTTTTGTGTTGCCTGGGCTGGCCTCTTCGCGAGCAAGCCCGCTCCCACAGGGGAATGCATTCCAAAATGTGGGAGCAACTGTCTTACTGCCACCGTTCGTCACCGCCACTCTGTGCCGT
>NZ_JARVST010000020.1:0-141446 GCF_030209055.1 Pseudomonas sp. lyk4-TYG-107 | reverse complement strand
CAATGCTGAATGTGCCGGCCCCTTCGTGAGCAAGCCCACTCCCATCCTTGATCGCAACCAGCCACAAATCTCCATCCTTCGCCGATCCCACAGGGGAATGGTGTGATCCCTGGAACACGCGCAATAAAAAAGGCCTCGCATCTGCGAGGCCTTTCATTTTGGCTTCAATCGGTTCAACTCTGTGGCCTCATCCCTTGAGAAAGTCCGAACATGAACAACAACAGATCATGGTCAGGTTTAGTCGCCACGGAGGCTTTCGCCACCCGTGGTACTGCGCAGTGAGCATCGCCTGTGGTAGCACCGATCACCTGCATGCGGGGCTGCTCCCAGGCCGCCACCGCCAATGAAGCAACTGCCAAGGCTCCAACCAAAAACAAACCTCGTGCAATTTCGAGTTTCATCGCTATAAACCTTTGATAGCGCTGCCAAACGCCGTCTCATAAAAGTAGACGAGTTTTTTCCAGTCCGTGTCGCTGAACGACGAATGGCGACGCAATTGCTTCATGTCATGGGAGGCCGCGCGATAAGCGGTCAGACGCTGACGGCATTTCTCCAGATCGATCAATGCCACTTCGACCTGGGCCGAATCACCTTCGCCGGTCACCCGTACAAAAACGTGTTTGATGTAGATGCAGCTGTGCTGCCAACGACCCTTGTGCATGCGCGCGAGGTTTTCAGCCAGGTCTTTGAGAACGCGCTCGTAAACCGCTTCGCCATACTGGGCACGGCCACCGGCGGCTTCCCACTTCTCGAGTTCGTCGAAACCGTCCAGCGACTTGGTCACCAGCAGCGCACGCCACTTGTGTTGCGGATCGGGCTGCGCGCCGCAGAAGACGATTTGCGGGACGCGTACACCGAGGCGGCTGACACCGGTCAGGGCATCCAGCTCTCGCAAGACTGTCGGCCGGCCGAAAGGATGCAGCCAACTGCGATAGATATGTCCGGTCTGGCGCTTGGCATACAGTAACTGGCCGTCACGGCCCACGACTCGTTGCACACCACTTTCCCCGCCACGGCGCACGTTGGGTTCTTCCACCCATTCACCGCGCTGGTTCCAGTAGTAGTCGAAGCGATCCTGGGGAGCGACTTCCGTTTCTGCTGCTATTTGCACCGCCATCCTGTTACCTCTTGCGTAATACGTAAACCCGCCACATGGCATACAGCGGAATGAAGTCCAGTTGTTCCTGAATGCGAAAACCTGCGTCTTCGAACTCTTTTTCTACTGTCACAGCCGGTAACACAAACCGGTTTTGGTAACCTTCCTGCCCACGGCGCTGTTCAGCGCGTTTGCGTTTCCAGGCCTTGAAATTACCGTCCACCCACAACGAAATGATTACGCTGTCACGGGTGACACGCTCGAATTCGCGCAAAATCGTCCGCCGATGTTCGGCTTCACCGATGTGATGCAGCAAACGCATGCAGAAAATGCTGTCGACGGCGTTATCAGGTAAGGCAATGTCGAACGCAGACGTGTGCAAAGGTTGTACCCGTTTCACCACATCAGCCGGTTGCGCCTGCATCGCGGTCTTGATCATAGACTCGGAATTGTCCGCGCCAATGATCACCCGATTGGGTTTTTCCGCCAGCAACGGCCAGAAACGCCCTGCACCACACGGCAGATCCAGAACCAGCCCCGGCTCGCCCGCCAGCGTCAGTGCCTTGCGGGCCAGCTGCTCGTCCCGCCAATGTGACAACCGACGACCTAAACCGTCCTGGTGCTTGCGCAAATATTTTTGTGCATGCTGGTCATCATACTTTTCGGAAAAATCGAGCTTGATCGGACTGCTCATTTCAGGACTCCTGAATAACTGACGCCCCTACCATAGGTAGTGGCATGTCAGCGTCAGGTCGTCCCTTTGTGAAAATTACGTCAGGTAAACCGGCAAACTATTACAGGGTTTTACAGGGAGAAAGCAATAGCGCGGGGCCATCAGCTGAATCCGGCGGCCACTGATGATTCAATACTGCCGTTCAATCCCCTTCGCGAGCAGGCTCGCTCCCACCTTTGTACCGCAGATATCTGTGGGAGCGAGCCTGCTCGCGAAGGCGTCATCGAATACCAGCACTCAGGGCGCGGCCGCTTGGGTTTGGGGATCAACGCTGCCCCAGCGTCACCTCAAAGCGGCAACCATTGGGCTGCATGGTGCTCAACGTCACCTCCCAGCCTTGGTTCTCGCAGATCCGCTGCACCAGCGACAAGCCCAGGCCCAAGCCTTCGCCGCGCTTCTCATTGCCGCGTACGAAGGGCTGGAACATGGCCTCACGTTTTTCCTCGGGAATGCCGACGCCCGAGTCTTCGACGACGAAGCCGTTGTCGTTGAGCGTCAGGCGGATGAAGCCCTGCTCGGTGTAGTGGCAGGCGTTGCGCAACAAATTGCCCATGACCGCGCTGAGCAGAGTCGCGTTGAAGCGAGTGTCCGGCGGATTGCCCGGCTCGAACATCAGCTGCAGCCCTTTCGATTCGATCGGTTCACGCCAGATACTCAACAAGCCATCGGCCACCTGACTGATGTTCTGCTGCGGTGCC
This sequence comes from Pseudomonas sp. lyk4-TYG-107, assembly GCF_030209055.1. NCBI lineage: Bacteria > Pseudomonadati > Pseudomonadota > Gammaproteobacteria > Pseudomonadales > Pseudomonadaceae > Pseudomonas > Pseudomonas sp. lyk4-TYG-107. Next base: position 138,919 of record NZ_JARVST010000020.1, on the reverse strand, counting down.
GAACCGGCGTCTTCACGCTGGGCGCGGGCGAGCATCAGGAAGGTCTGCACCAGTTCACGCATTTCTTCGCTGGCGCGGGCGATGCGCTCGACCTGGGCACGACCGCGTTGATCCAGCCCCGGATTTTCCAGCAGCAGTTCACAGGAACTCGCCAGCACCATTAACGGTGTGCGCAGCTCGTGGCTGACGTCACTGGTGAACAGCCGCTCCCGAGTCAGTGCCTGACGCAGGCGCCCCAGCGTGGCATCGAACGCCACCGCCAGTTCGCCGACTTCGTCAGCCGCATAGTCCGGCGCCAGTGGCGGCGCCAGACCGAGCAACTGATCGCGATGCCGTACTTGCCGTGCCAGGCGCACCACCGGCGCCATGACCTTGCGCGCCAGCACCCATCCGAGGAATACCGCCAGCGCCAGACTGAGCACAAAGCCCACCAGCACCACGGCAAACAGCACGCGCTCGCGCTCTTCGAAATCGCTTTGATCCTGCAGCAGCACGTAGCGCCGACCGTCGACGATCTCGACCATCGCGTGATACGACAGCTGCTCGCGGAACACTTCGTGGAACCCCGCATCGAGGTGACGCAGATCCTTGGGCAGCTCGAAATCACCCGGTCCGCCGCTGAAATAGAACAACTGGTCCGGTTCCGGGCGATGGCTCCAGTCCGATACGTTGTCCATCAGCAGCAGACGCTGCAGGTCGCCGCCCAGCCCCGCCGAAATCAGTTTCTCCTCCACCAGGTGCACGGTCGCCACGATGCCCATGGCGAAGGCCCCGGCCACCAGCGCACTCATCAGCGCAAAGGCGATGATGATCCGCTGGGAAAGGCTTTGCTTAAACTCCATCACGCCCCTCGGCCAAGCGGTAACCCACGCCGTGCACGGTTTGCAGCAACGGCTTGGCAAATGGCTTGTCGATCACCTGACGCAATTGGTGGACGTGGCTGCGCAGGCTGTCGCTGTCCGGGCAGTCATCGCCCCACAGCGCTTCTTCGAGAATTTCCCGGCGCAGGACATGCGGACTCTTCTGCATCAAGACTGCCAGCAGCTTGAGGCCGACCGGGTTGAGCTTGAGCAGCTTGCCCTCGCGGGTCACTTCCAGCGTGTCGAGATCGTAGGTCAGGTCACCCACCTGCAGCGCACGGCGTCCGCCACCCTGAGTCCGGCGCATCACCGCCTCGACCCGCGCCGCCAGCTCGGACAGGGCAAACGGTTTGACCAGATAATCGTCGGCCCCGGACTTGAAGCCCTGCAGGCGGTCGTCCAGTTGATCGCGGGCGGTGAGCATGATCACCGGCGTATCGCGCCGGGCATCTTCACGCAGGCGCTTGCACAGGGTGTAGCCGTCGATCCCCGGCAGCATGATATCGAGCACGATCAGGTCGTAATGCTCGGTGGCAGCCAGATGCAGGCCCGACAAGCCGTCCTGGGCACAATCGACGGTATAGCCTTTGAGTCCCAGGTAATCGGCCAGGTTGGCCAGGATATCGCGGTTGTCTTCGACCAATAGAATTCGCATTGGCATCTCCTCCGTACACAGTGACGGCCGTCATGGCCCGCGCAGCTTAAGGCCAACGCCGGTTCAGGGCTAGGGCCGACAGGCGTGCAAATCAATTTGCCCTGGCAAATTAAATGTTTAACAAAGTTTTCACTATCGATTCACAACCTGACTACAGTGACGCCGCGAAACTCGCGCGCCATTGATATAAGGAAAACTAGACAATGGACCTTCTCAAGACCGCGCCCGTGCGCTTTCTGCTGCTCATCACCGGCGCCTGGCTGGTCATCTTTCTTCTGACTCGAGCGGTACTGCTGCTGACTCACCTGGATGAGGCCGGCGGCTTCGCCCTGTCGGTGTTCGGCATCGGCGCGCTGTACGACCTGGGTTTCCTGGCCTATGCGGCATTGCCGATGGGCTTGTACCTGCTGCTCTGCCCGCCGGGGCTGTGGCGGCGTCGTGGACATCACGGGTTCCTGCGCGCCCTGCTGACCATCAGCCTGTTCGCCATGCTGTTCGTGGCGGTGGCTGAATGGCTGTTCTGGGACGAGTTCGGCGTGCGCTTCAACTTCATCGCCGTCGATTACCTGGTGTACTCGGACGAAGTGCTGAACAACGTCCTCGAGTCGTACCCGATCGGCAAACTGCTGAGCCTCCTCGGCGTGCTGGCCGTGGTGATCAGCTTTGCCTTGGGCAAGCCGTTCAATGCCGCCATGAATGCCCCGCTGCCAGCGCTGCGCGGGCGTCTGCTCAGTGCCTTGGGCCTGTTGATCGTCGCGGGTCTGAGCCTGCAACTGCTCAGCCAGGACGCCCCGCGTGCCCAGGGCGGCAACGCCTACCAGAACGAACTGGCCAGCAACGGCCCGTATCAGTTCTTCGCCGCGTTCCGTAACAATGAACTGGACTACACCCAGTTCTACAAGAGCCTGCCGGCGGAAAAAGTCGCCAGCCAGATCCGCGCCGAGCTGAGCGAAAGCGACGCGCGCTTCATTGGCAAGGATCCACAGGACATTCGCCGGGTGATCGACAACCCGGGCACCCCGCGCAAGCCAAACATTGTGCTGGTGACCATCGAAAGCCTCAGCGCCAAGTACCTGGGCAGCAATGGCGACGGTCGCAACCTGACGCCCAACCTCGACGCGTTGCGCAAGCAGAGCCTGTATTTCAATAACTTCTACGCCACCGGCACCCGCACCGATCGCGGTCTGGAAGCGATCACCCTGGCCATCCCGCCGACGCCGGGCCGCTCGATCGTCAAACGCATCGGCCGTGAAAGCGGTTTCGCCAGCCTTGGCCAGCAGTTGAGCGCGGTGGGTTACGACAGCGTGTTCGTCTACGGCGGACGCGGCTACTTCGACAACATGAACGCGTTCTTCAGCGGCAACGGCTATCGTGTCGTCGACCAGAGCAGCGTCGATGAAGCCGAGATCCACTTCAAGAACGCCTGGGGCATGGCCGACGAAGATCTGTATCGTCAGACCCTGAAACTGGCGGATGCCGACTACGCCAAACAGCAGCCGTTTCTGCTGCAACTGATGACCACCTCCAACCATCGCCCTTACACCTACCCCGACAACCGGATCGACATCAAATCCGGCAACGGCCGTGATGGTGCGGTGAAGTACACCGACTATGCGATTGGTCAGTTCCTGGAGCAGGCGCGGCAAAAGCCGTGGTTCGACAATACGATCTTCATCTTCGTCGCCGACCACACCGCGGGCAGCGCCGGCAAGGAAGACTTGCCGATCAGCAACTATCAGATTCCGCTGTTCATCTACGCGCCGAAAATGATCGAAGCTCGCGAGAGCGCGCAACTGGCCAGCCAGATCGATCTGGCCCCAACGCTGCTGGGCTTGCTCAACCTGGATTACACCTCGACGTTCTTTGGTCGCAACCTGTTGCAGGACAACCCGTTGCCACCGCGCGTGGTGGTCGGCAACTACCAGCACCTGGGTCTGTTTGATGGCAAGGATCTGGCGATCCTCAGCCCGCGCCAAGGCTTGCGCCGGCATGACGATGCGTTGACCGAAAGCCGCGAGTCGCGGGTCAGCAGCGACGATCCGCTGGTCAGCCGGGCCATTGCGTATTACCAGGCGGCCAGTTATGGCTTCAAACAGCAGTTGTTGAGCTGGAAGCCGGCGAAGGACAGCACTGTCCAGGTCAGCGAACAGTAACCGTCAATAGAAACGCCCCGGGCTGATGCACCGGGGCTTTTTTTTGCGCAACCGGTTATCACAGGAAATCCAGATCCCAATGTGGGAGCGAGCCTGCTCGCGAATGCTGTGCATGCGTCACAGCTGTAGTGACGGGGTGATTGCTTTCGCGAGCAGGCTCGCTCCCACAGGGGATGGTGTGAAGCCTGGAGTCCGGGCAATAAAAAACCCCGCCTGCTCAGCGCAGGCGGGGTTTTTCGTTACAGGGGTAAGGCTGGCTTACATCATGCCGCCCATGCCACCCATGCCGCCCATGTCTGGCATACCGCCGCCAGCCGAGCCTTCTTTCTTCGGTGCATCAGCAACAGCCGCTTCGGTGGTCAGGATCAGACCGCCGATCGAGGCTGCAGCTTGCAGAGCGGAACGGGTTACCTTGGTTGGGTCCAGGATGCCCATTTCGATCATGTCGCCGTATTCGCCCGAAGCAGCGTTGTAACCGAAGTTACCTTTGCCGTTCTTCACTTCGTTGACGACTACGCTTGGCTCGTCACCGGAGTTGGCCGCGATCTGGCGCAGCGGCGCTTCAACAGCGCGACGCAGTACAGCGATACCGACGTTCTGGTCAGCGTTGTCGCCGGTCAGTTCGGTCAGGGCTTCCAGAGCACGGATCAGCGCAACGCCACCGCCAGGTACCACGCCTTCTTCAACGGCTGCACGGGTTGCGTGCAGGGCGTCTTCAACGCGGGCCTTCTTCTCTTTCATTTCAACTTCGGAACCAGCGCCAACCTTGATCACTGCAACGCCGCCGGACAGCTTGGCCAGACGCTCTTGCAGTTTTTCACGGTCGTAGTCCGAGGAAGTTTCGGCAACCTGGGCACGGATCTGAGCGATACGGGCTTCGATGTCGCCTTGTACGCCAGCACCGTCAACGATGATGGTGTTTTCCTTGGACAGGGTCACGCGCTTGGCGTTACCCAGGTGCTCCAGGGTGGTGCTTTCCAGGCTCAGGCCGATCTCTTCGGAGATCACGGTACCGCCGGTCAGAACGGCGATGTCCTGCAGCATGGCCTTGCGACGGTCGCCGAAGCCTGGAGCCTTGACGGCTGCAACCTTGACGATGCCACGCATGTTGTTCACGACCAGAGTCGCCAGGGCTTCGCCTTCAACGTCTTCGGCAACGATCAGCAGTGGACGGCCGGCTTTGGCAACGGCTTCCAGCACTGGCAGCATTTCGCGGATGTTCGAGATCTTTTTGTCGACCAGCAGGATCAGCGGGCCGTCGAGCTCGGCAACCATGGTGTCCGGCTTGTTGACGAAGTACGGGGACAGGTAGCCACGGTCGAACTGCATGCCTTCTACAACCGACAGTTCGTTTTCCAGGCCCGAGCCTTCTTCAACGGTGATCACGCCTTCTTTACCGACTTTTTCCATGGCTTCGGCAATGATGTCGCCGATGGAGTTGTCGGAGTTGGCGGAGATGGTACCTACCTGAGCGATAGCCTTGGTGTCAGCGCATGGCTTGGACAGGGCTTTCAGCTCTTTGACGATCGCGATGGTCGCTTTGTCGATACCGCGCTTCAGGTCCATCGGGTTCATGCCGGCAGCGACGGCTTTCAGGCCTTCGTTGACGATCGACTGAGCCAGAACGGTCGCAGTGGTAGTACCGTCACCTGCGTCATCGTTGGCACGGGAGGCAACGTCTTTGACCAGCTGCGCGCCCATGTTTTCGAAGCGATCTTCGAGTTCGATTTCCTTGGCGACGGAAACGCCGTCCTTGGTGATGGTCGGAGCGCCGAAGCTCTTCTCGAGGATCACGTTACGGCCTTTCGGGCCCAGGGTCGCTTTTACCGCGTCAGCCAGAACGTTGACGCCTTTGAGCATCTTGGAGCGAGCGGCATCGCCGAACTTAACTTCTTTAGCAGCCATGATCGATATTCCTTAAATACTTTGTAGTAACGGGAAAATGAACGGGGGTATCAGCCTTCGATAACAGCGAGGATTTCGTTCTCGCTCATTACCAGCAGGTCTTCGCCGTCGACTTTCACAGTGTTGCTGCCGGAGTAAGGACCGAACACAACCTTGTCGCCTTCCTTCACGGACAGTGCACGCACTTCACCGTTTTCCAGAGCCTTGCCCGGGCCTACAGCGAGAATCACACCGTGGTTGGCTTTTTCAGCAGCCGAACCTGGCAGGACGATACCGCCAGCGGTTTTCTTTTCTTCTTCGCTGCGACGGATGACGACGCGGTCATGCAGAGGACGAAGCTTCATTGTCGATCTCTCCTAATTGTGGTTTTCATCGGCCGGTGTAGTCCCGGCGGGTTTAACAAATCCGGCCTGCGCCGGTTGCGGTTCGTCGAGCAAACCGCGGAAGTCTGTCCGGCTTGAATGCCGGAAACCTTTCGGTGACCGATACATAAGGGCGCATAAGCTTATTACAAGGGCGGGGGCAGAAAATTTTTCATCGGTTGCCCCTTGAATGCCGCGCATAAAGAAACGGCACCCGAAGGTGCCGTGTCGATGCAGGGGTTACTTGCTGTCGCGATGTTCGAACTCGCCTTCGATCACATCACCCTCGCGGCCCAGAGGCTGGCGCGGTGCAGGACCGCCACGGGGTTGCAGGTCGTCGGCAAAGGCACGTTGACGCATCGCCTGTTCTTCGGCGCGCTGACGCATTTTATTGGCCAGCAGACGACGAGTGAATGGCAACAGCATCACCAGACCGACCACGTCGCTGATGAAGCCCGGCAGGATCAACAGGCCACCGGCCAGTGCCAGCATCAGGCCTTCAAGCATGGTCTGCGCGGGCAATTCACCGCGGTTCAGGCTTTCACGGGCACGCAGTGCCGTGGCCAGACCGGCGACGCGCAGTACGAACACACCGAACATCGAGCCGAGAATGATCAGCAGCAGGGCCGGGAAAAACCCGATCGCCCCTGCCACTTTGACGAATACGAACAGCTCCAGCACCGGAAACAGCAGAAAGAGCAACAAAAAAGGGCGCATCAAAGATTCCTCAACGCAAGAAATGCCTTGCAGTAAGCCTTAGATGACGTCGCCCTTTCGTGAATTCAAGCGTCGGTCACCGCATTTTTTGGCCAGACCTCGGCGTGAGCCAGAGAAACCAAGGCTTCGCGCACTTGTATCGGCGTATGACAAGGCGCTGGAAACGGTAGCCAGTACAACGCCTGACCGATGCGCAGGTGCATGCCTTCGCTGTCGATTCCGGCCAGTTGCGCCGGGACGGTTTTCGGTAGGCCGCTGAGTTCCACGTAATGCGCGATGGCTTTGGCGTGATCGCTGTTCATGTGCTCGACCATGCTGACTTCGGCCTTGCCGGCGAACGGATTGGCCAAGGTCAGCTGATCGACCCAGTGAATCGCGCCGAAACCGCCGATGTAGCGGTGCCGCACCGGATTGAGCACCCAGAAATCAAAGTCGTGGGCCTTGTGGTAGTTCTGCGAGTCGGGGAAATACCGGTAATAACGCTCGGCGGCGGCTTCGATGGCAGCCGGGTCTTCGAGCTTCTGCGCTTCGGCCAGATAGGTCAGGCGACCAACGGCCTGCACGTCGTCGGCCTCGCGCTCACCCACCAGCAGCGAACATTTCGGATCTTTCTGCAGGTTGTGGGTGTGCTGGGCGATGCGGCTGATCAGGATCAGCGGGCGGCCGTGGTCATCCAGGCAATACGGCACCACCGAGCCGAACGGAAAACCGGGCATCGATTTGGAGTGAGTGGACAATACGCCACGGTATTCCTTGAGAAGCAATTCTCGGGCATTCTTGGCCGCTTCAACGCTCAATTTATGACTCCTTAAATAGAATCCGTCGAAAAAACGGACAGGCGCCTGGGGATAAGTCCCGGTCACGCCATCGGGCAATGCTCATGTGCAATCTGGCCATAACCGGTACGGATCGAGCGTCGCCAATAACAAAAACCACTCAGACCGGCTATCGGGGCATGCGAATGCAACTCAACGACAAAGTAATCATTATCACCGGCGGTTGCCAGGGTTTGGGCCGTTCCATGGCCGAGTATTTCGCCGGCAAAGGCGCGAAGCTCGCGCTGGTCGACCTCAATCAGGAAAAACTCGACGACGCAGTAGCAGCCTGCAAGGCCAAGGGCGTCGAGGCGCGCAGCTATCTGTGCAACGTGGCCATTGAAGAACAGGTTGAGCACATGGTCGCGCAGGTTGCCGAAGATTTCGGCGCGATCCATGGCCTGATCAACAACGCCGGGATCCTGCGTGACGGCCTGCTGCTCAAGGTCAAGGACGGCGAAATGACCAAGATGAGTCTGGCCCAGTGGCAGGCAGTGATCGACGTCAACCTGACCGGCGTGTTCCTGTGCACCCGTGAAGTGGCGGCGAAAATGGTCGAGCTGAAGAACAGCGGCGCCATCATCAATATTTCTTCGATCTCCCGTGCCGGTAACGTCGGCCAGACCAACTACTCTGCCGCCAAGGCTGGCGTGGCCGCAGCCACTGTGACCTGGGCCAAGGAACTGGCGCGTTACGGTATTCGCGTGGCAGGCATTGCGCCGGGCTTCATCGAAACCGAGATGACCCTGGGCATGAAGCCGGAAGCGTTGGAGAAGATGACCTCGGGGATTCCGCTCAAGCGCATGGGCAAGCCGGAAGAGATCGCCCATTCGGCGGCGTACATCTTCGAGAACGACTACTACACCGGGCGGATTCTGGAGATGGATGGCGGCTTGCGGATCTGACTGCCAACACAGAAACCTATGTGGGAGCGAGCCTGCTCGCGAAAGCGGTGGATCAGACAACTCATCGGTTGAATGACACGCCGCATTCGCGAGCAGGCTCGCTCCCACATTAGATTGTGTTTCTGCTTATCAATCGTCACTGATGCTGATATTAGGCATCGCCGGCGTTGCCGCTTCCTGCAACACAATGCGCGCGCCGACGTGGCGGGCCAGCTCCTGATAGACCATGGCGATCTGGCTGTCCGGTTCGGCGATCACCGTTGGCTTGCCGCCATCGGCCTGCTCGCGGATCAGCATCGACAGCGGCAGCGAGGCCAGCAGTTCGACGCCATATTGGGTCGCCAGCTTCTCGCCACCGCCCTCACCGAACAGATGCTCGGCATGTCCGCAGTTCGAGCAGATGTGCACCGCCATGTTTTCCACCACACCCAGCACCGGAATGTTGACCTTGCGGAACATTTCCACGCCTTTGCGCGCGTCCAGCAGCGCCAGATCCTGCGGGGTAGTGACGATCACCGCACCGGCCACCGGGACTTTCTGCGCCAGGGTCAACTGGATGTCGCCGGTACCTGGGGGCATGTCGATCACCAGATAATCCAGGTCACCCCACGCGGTTTGCGTGACCAGTTGCAGCAGTGCGCCGGAGACCATCGGCCCGCGCCAGACCATCGGCGTGTTGTCGTCGGTCAGGAACGCCATCGACATGACTTCGACACCGTGGGCCTTGAGCGGCACAAACCACTTCTGATCCTTGACCTCGGGGCGGGTGCGCTCGGGGATGCCGAACATGATGCCCTGGCTCGGGCCATAGATGTCGGCGTCGAGAATCCCCACTTTGGCGCCTTCGCGGGCCAGCGCCAGCGCGAGGTTGGCCGCCGTGGTCGACTTGCCCACACCGCCCTTGCCCGAAGCCACGGCGACCACGTTCTTGACGTTGGCCAGGCCCGGGATCTGCGCCTGGGCCTTGTGCGCGGCGATCACGCTGTTGACCTCGACCTTGGCGATCGTCACCCCATCAAGATTTTCGATGGCCAGTTGCAGCAACTGTGCCCAGCCGCTCTTGAACAGACCGGCGGCGTAGCCGATTTCCATCTGAACCTTCACGCGGTCGCCATCGATCTCGATGTGCTTCACGCAACCGGCGCTGACCGGGTCCTGGTTCAGGTAGGGGTCGGTGTATTGGCTGAGGACGGCTTCCACCGCTGCGCGAGTGACGGCACTCATGGGCAACTCCGATAACAAGACTGGGAAAAGATGGCGGGTATCGTACGCTGGACGCAGATTTGTGGCGAACTGATTACTTGAGCAAGTCAGCACCTGTGGCGAGGGGATTTATCCCCGATCGGCTGCGCAGCAGTCGCAGAACCATCACCCGCGGTGTACCTGATAGGCCCTGATATCGGATTTGGGGGCGGCTTCGCCACCCATCGGGGATAAATCCCCTCGCCACAAATGCTCTCAAAGTACCCAGCGGCACAGGGTGAAAAATATGCGCCAGCGCTTTATAGTGGCCGACCTCCGTTTCATCAAGTAGCGAAGCCCCACATGTCCGAACCACGCAAGATCCTCGTCACCAGCGCCCTGCCCTACGCCAACGGTTCGATTCACCTTGGCCATATGCTGGAATACATCCAGACCGATATGTGGGTGCGCTTCCAGAAGCATCGCGGCAATCAATGCATCTATGTCTGCGCCGACGACGCCCACGGTTCGGCGATCATGCTGCGCGCGGAAAAGGAAGGCATCACCCCGGAACAACTGATCGCCAACGTGCAGGCTGAACACAGCGCCGACTTTGCCGAGTTCCTGGTCAACTTTGACAACTTCCACTCCACTCACGCCGAAGAAAACCGTGAGCTGTCGAGCCAGATCTATCTGAAGCTGCGTGACGCCGGGCACATTGCCCAGCGCTCGATCACCCAGTATTTCGATCCGGAAAAGAAAATGTTCCTGGCCGACCGCTTCATCAAGGGCACCTGCCCGAAATGCGGCACCGAAGACCAGTACGGCGACAACTGCGAAAAATGCGGTGCGACCTACGCGCCAACCGATCTGAAGGATCCGAAGTCGGCGATCTCCGGCGCCACTCCGGTGCTCAAGGATTCCCAGCATTTCTTCTTCAAACTGCCAGACTTCCAGCAGATGCTGCAGACCTGGACCCGCAGCGGCACCTTGCAGGACGCCGTGGCCAACAAGATCGCCGAGTGGCTGGACGCCGGCCTGCAACAGTGGGACATCTCCCGCGATGCGCCGTACTTCGGTTTCGAGATCCCGGACGAGCCGGGCAAGTACTTCTACGTGTGGCTGGACGCGCCGATCGGCTACATGGCCAGCTTCAAGAACCTCTGCAACCGCACGCCGGAGCTGGACTTCGACGCGTTCTGGGGCAAGGACTCCACCGCCGAGCTGTACCACTTCATCGGCAAGGACATCGTCAACTTCCACGCCCTGTTCTGGCCTGCCATGCTCGAAGGCGCCGGTTTCCGCAAGCCGACCGGGATCAACGTGCACGGCTACCTGACCGTCAACGGCCAGAAGATGTCCAAGTCCCGTGGCACTTTCATCAAGGCCCGTACCTACCTGGATCACCTGTCGCCGGAATACCTGCGCTACTACTACGCGGCCAAACTGGGCCGTGGCGTCGATGACCTCGATCTGAACCTCGAAGACTTCGTGCAGAAGGTCAACTCCGACCTGGTCGGCAAAGTGGTCAACATCGCCAGCCGTTGCGCCGGTTTCATCCACAAGGGCAACGGCGGCCTGCTGGTCGACAATAATGCTGCGCCAGAGCTGACCGAAGCCTTCCTAGCTGCGGCGCCAAGCATTGCCGACGCCTATGAAGCCCGCGACTTTGCCCGCGCCATGCGTGAAACCATGGCCCTGGCCGACCGCGCCAACGCCTGGATCGCCGACAAGGCCCCATGGTCGCTGAACAAGCAGGAAGGCAAGCAGGATGAAGTCCAGGCGATCTGCGCCACTGGCATCAACCTGTTCCGCCAACTGGTGATCTTCCTCAAACCGGTGCTGCCACTGCTGGCCGCCGACGCCGAGGCATTCCTCAACGTCGCCCCGCTGACCTGGAACGACCACACCACGCTGCTGGCCAACCATCAGCTCAATGAATTCAAGCCGTTGATGACCCGCATCGACCCGGTGAAAGTGCAAGCCATGACCGACGCCTCGAAAGAAGACCTGACCGCCAGCCAGACCGACACTGGCGCTGCCGCGCCTGCGGGCAACGGCGAACTGGCCAAGGATCCGCTGTCGCCGGAAATCGACTTCGACACCTTTGCTGCTGTCGACCTGCGCGTGGCTTTGATCGTCAAGGCTGAACACGTGGAAGGTGCGGACAAGCTGCTGCGCCTGACGCTGGACATCGGTGACGAGCAGCGCAACGTGTTCTCCGGGATCAAGAGCGCTTACCCGGACCCGTCGAAACTCGACGGTCGCCTGACCATGATGATCGCCAACCTCAAGCCGCGGAAAATGAAGTTCGGCATCTCCGAAGGCATGGTGATGGCCGCCGGCCCTGGCGGTGAAGAAATCTACCTGCTGAGCCCGGACAGCGGCGCCAAGCCGGGTCAACGCATCAAGTAAGACCCAGCGCTGAAACGATCCCACAGGCATGTTCTGCAGGCCTGTGGGATTTTTCATATCTGGCCCACCCATCGCGGGTGCCGGATAATGCCTAACCTTAAGTGACACCCGCCCGTTGCTGCCGGCAGAACCATGACCGAACTTGCGCTTACGCTGATCAGTGCCGCCCTGCTCAACAACTTCGTGTTGCACTGGCCGCTGGGTGTCGATCCGCTGCTGGCCGGCAGTCGGCGCCAGGTGCATGCGCTGGGGTTGGCGACGGCGTGCCTGATGCTGAGCGTCGGCTTCATCGGGTACGTGCTCTGGCACTGGCTGCTGGTGCCGCTGCAATTGCAGGCACTGCAGCTGTTTGTGTTCTTGCCGCTCAGCGTGCTGCTGATCGCGCCGCTGCTGAAGCTGTTGGCTCGTGCGCTGCCAGACTGGCCGTTCGACGGACTGTGGCCGCTATTGCTGGGTAATGCCGGCGTACTGGGGCTGGCCTTGATCAACGCGCAAAATGATCGCGGCCTGCTGCAAGCAGCAGCGCTGAGCATCGGCGCCGGGCTGGGTTTCTGGCTGGTGCTGAGCCTGTTCAGCGACTTGCGTGAACGCACGGCGGACAACGACATTCCCCTGCCCTTTCGCGGCTTGCCGATCGACCTGATCGGCGCCGGACTGATCGCAGTGATTTTTCTCGGATTCAGTGGACTGATCAAAACATGAGTCTGATTCAACTCATCGATGCCCTCCTGCCGCAGACCCAATGCGGCAAATGCGGCCACCCCGGGTGCAAGCCGTATGCGCAAGGCATCGTCGATGGCGAACCGATCAACAAGTGCCCGCCCGGCGGTGACGAAACCGTCGCCGCCTTGGCTGAACTGTTGAACGTGCCGGTGCTGGAACTGGACGTCAGCCGTGGCTCGGCACCGCCACAAGTGGCGTACATCCGCGAGGCCGAGTGCATCGGCTGCACCAAGTGCATCCAGGCCTGCCCGATCGACGCCATCGTCGGCGCGGCGAAACTGATGCACACCGTACTGATCGACGAATGCACCGGTTGCGACCTGTGCGTGGCGCCGTGCCCGGTGGACTGCATCGAAATGCATCCGCTGCCGCTCGGCACCTTGCCGGTGGTCGGTGGCCTGGCTTCCAGCCTTGAAGAACTGCGCGCACGCGCGGCCAAACGCGATCATGCGCGCCAGCGTTTTGAACGCCGCAACGCCCGCCTGCAGCGCGAAGAACAGCAGAAACAGGCTGAGCGCGAAGCCCGGGCGCAGCGTGCAGCGCAACCGGCGGTGGTTACTCTCGATCCGGTGCAGGCCGCTCTGGAACGGGTGCGCGCGCAGAAAGCCGCAACCGCCGACGCGGCGCTGAAAAAAGCCAAGATCGATGTCGCCATGAGTCGCGCGCAATTGCACAAATCGCTGAAAGCCTTCGGCCATCCGCCGACCTTCGAACAGCAATCGCAACTGATCGTGTTGCAACAGCAGTTTGAAGCCGCCGAACAGGCGTTGGCGAAACTCGAAAGCAGCGCCGCCACCGCTCCAGCCGCTGCGGCCCCGGTTCCGGCGAAAGACGCCGACCTGAAACGGGCGAAAATCCAGCTGGCCATGCGGCGCGCCGAATTGAAAAAGGCTCAGACCGCCGAAGCGCCAGCGGAGCAGATCGCCACGCTGGAACAGGCACTACGCGATGCCGAGCAAGCCCTTCACACGGCCGAGGCGGCCAGTGAGCAGCCTGCGCCTGACCTGGTACGGGTGGAAAAGCGCCCGCTCGACAACCAGCTTCGCCAGTTGAAAACCGAACTGGCCTACGCCCGCGCCGACCTGAGCAAACTCGAACGCCGCGCCGACACGCCGAACAACATCCTCGACAAGGCCCGCGCCCGCCTGCAGGCCGCCGAGCGTCAGGTGCAAGATCATGTCGCCCCGTGAAGCACCGGATGATCGCCTGCAACAGGCGATGATGCGGGTGCTACTGGCCACGCTGCCGGGGCTGTTGGCGTTGTTCTGGTTTTACGGCTGGGGCGTGTTGATCAACCTGATCCTGGCGGCGAGCACCGCGCTGCTGATCGAGGCTGGCGTCGCCCGCCTGCGCCGACAACCACTGCAACCAACGTTCAGCGATGGCAGCGCACTGGTCAGCGCGACACTGCTGGCCGCCGCCATGCCACCTTATTGCCCATGGTGGCTGACAGTTACGGCGGTGGCTTCGGGCCTGCTGTTCGGCAAACATTTATACGGTGGCATCGGCAAGAATCCGTTCAATCCGGCCATGCTCGGTTTCGCCCTGGCGATGCTGCTGTTCCCGCAGCCAATGACCCACTGGCCGGCGCATGGCATGAGTCTGCAGGCCGCTTTTGCACAGGTCCTGAATCTGGGCCAGGCTCCGGATGCCTGGGTTCAGGCCACCGCGCTGGACAGCCTGCGCATCAACAAAAGTCTGACCATGGATGAATTGTTCGCGACCAATCCGGCGTTCGGCCGTTTCGGTGGACGCGGCGTGGAGTGGATCAATCTGGCGTTTCTCGCCGGTGGACTGTTTTTATTGCAGCGCCGGGTGATTGCCTGGCAAGCGCCAGTTGGCATGCTGACCAGCCTGTTTTTCGTCAGCCTGCTCTGCTGGAACGGTTCGGGTTCGGATTCCCACGGCTCGCCGCTGTTTCATCTGCTGAGCGGCGCGACCATGCTCGGTGCCTTTTTCATCATTACCGAACCGGTATCCGGCGCCAAAAGTTCGCTGGCCCGGCTGCTGTTCGGCGTGGGTGTCGGCTTGCTCACTTACCTGATCCGAACTTGGGGCGGCTACCCGGACGGTCTTGCGTTTGCGGTGTTGCTGATGAATCTCTGCGTGCCAGCGCTGGAACGTTTTGCCGCCGCCCGCCAGACGCAGGTGCAATCATGAACCGCGTGGCTGCAGTCGTGACGCTGGTACTGATGACTGGCGCCGGTCTCGGCCTGACTTATGTGGTGCAGCGCGCCAGTGCGCCGCAGATTGCCAGCGAGCAACGCCTGCTCGACAGCCGCAAATTGCTGGATCTGATCGCGCCCGATGCCTACGACAATCAGCCGCTGGAGCAGCCGCTGGCGCTGACTGATACAACATTGAGCCACAGCACGCTGCTGACAGGTTACCGCGCAAGCAAATCCGGTCAGCCAGTGGCAGTGTTGTTGCGCACCCAGACCGAGGGCTATGCCGGCGCTATCGAACTGCTGATCGCCATCGATGCCAACGGCAGACTGCTGGGGGTAAAAACCCTGCGGCACAACGAAACACCGGCGCTCGGCGGACTTATCGGCGACTGGCCGAACCACTGGCTGGCGACTTTTACCGGTAAATCACGCAATGCACCTGACGACGCAGGCTGGGCGCTGAAAAAAGATCAGGGACAGTTCGATCAACTGGCCGGGGCAACCGTCACTTCCCGGGCTACCGTCAATGCCATTCATGACGCCCTGCGTTACTTTGATGAGCACCGCGCAACCTTGCTGGGGAGCGGATCATGATCCGGCCAACGAATCTGACAAACACGTTGATGCTGATGCTGCTGCTTGGCACCAGCGCGACATTGGCTGGCGCGCTGGGCATGCTGTTGATGTCGAGCGTTGTGGTGGTGGTTTACGGCGCATGCATCGGCCCGCTGCGCTCGCGGTTGTCTGGCAACAACCTGATGCTGGCCAGTCTGCTGCTGGCCGCCACCCTGACCAGTTGCGCCAATATCCTCGCGCAGCGCTGGGCGTTGCAGTGGCAACAGTCAGTCGGAATCTATGCCGGGCTGATCGCCTTGCAATGCGTAGTGCTGGAATACAATGGATTCTTTCGTCAGGCATTTGGCCTGCGCCTGACGTTTTTTGGCCTGTCGAGCGGGCTGCTACTGGCGCTGTCGGTACTGCGTGAACTGTTCGGTCAGGGCCACATCGGCCGTGGCCTGTCGGAACACTGGCAAGGCCTGGTTCTGTTCAGCGACGGGCTGCACTTGCTCACCCTGGTTCCCGGCGCCTTCATCGTGCTCGGACTACTGCTCGCCGCCCGCCAGGCCTGGACCCGCTCGACCGCTCTCTCCAAGGAAACACATCACCCATGAATGCCGCCAAACGTCTGGAAATTTTCCGCAGACTTCATGAAGACAATCCCGAGCCGAAGACCGAGCTGGCCTATTCCTCACCGTTCGAGTTGTTGATCGCAGTCATTCTTTCGGCGCAGTCAACCGACGTCGGCGTCAACAAGGCTACGGCCAAACTGTTCCCGGTGGCCAATACCCCGGCGGCGATCCACGCGCTGGGCGTCGAAGGGCTGTCCGAATACATCAAGACCATCGGCCTCTATAACAGCAAAGCGAAAAACGTGATCGAGACCTGTCGCATGCTGGTCGAGTTGCACAATGGCGAAGTCCCGCAGACGCGTGAAGAACTGGAAGCGCTGCCCGGCGTCGGTCGCAAGACGGCCAACGTGGTCCTCAATACCGCTTTTCGCCAACTGACCATGGCGGTCGACACGCACATTTTTCGCGTGAGCAACCGCACCGGCATTGCCCCGGGTAAAAATGTGGTTGAAGTGGAAAAGAAGCTGATGAAGTTTGTGCCAAAAGACTACCTGCTGGACTCCCACCACTGGCTGATTCTGCACGGTCGCTATGTGTGCCTGGCGCGCAAGCCACGCTGTGGCAGCTGCCGCATCGAAGATTTGTGTGAGTACAAACACAAAACCTCGGACGATTGATTGGCTATTGGAATAATTGATTCTTCGATTGAAAAAATCTTTTTTACCCGCAGCAGGAATATCGATATAAGGGGCGCCAAAGGCAGTCTTAGCCTGGAGTTCACCTTATGACTGACAGCAAAGAACAACTGGACGTAGATGAAGATTTTACCGTTGTGGATACCGACGACGCCGAACCGGTGGTCGAGGTCGCCAAGACCAATCTGAGTAAACGTCGCACCATCGATAACCTGCTTGAGGAGCGCCGACTGCAAAAGCAGTTGGCCGATTACGATTTTGATCTGTGACACTTGAAAGCCTCCCGAACCGGAGGCTTTTTACTTTCTGCTGAATCCGACACTGAGCGGCCCATGCCCCGTCGGTATTCCTGATCATCAGACCAGTCCGTTGCGTTGTGCCAATTCAATCAGGTCCACCAGCGAGCGGGCATTGAGCTTCAATAACAGACGGGTCTTGTAAGTGCTGACCGTCTTGTTGCTGAGAAACATGCCGTCGGCGATTTCCTTGTTGGTCTTGCCACGCGCCAATTGCTGCAACACCATCATTTCCCGCCCGGAGAGGCGATCCACCATATCGGCCTCACTGGCATTACCAAGACTGGTACGCACGGTGTGCAGGGCCTGGTTTGGAAAATAGCTGTAGCCGGACAGTACCGCTTTGATCGCACTCAGCAACTCAGTCAAATCCTGTTGCTTACATACATAACCCGCAGCACCTGACTGCATGCAGCGCATTGAAAAATGACCCGGTGCCTGGGAGGTCAACACCAGTACTTTCAACGGCATGGGTGTCGAGTTCAGACGCGCAATAACTTCAAGACCATCGAGTTTCGGTATTCCAATATCCAGAATAACGATATCCGGCATCTGTTCACGCGCAAGTTGCAAAGCATCCACACCATTATCCGTTTCTGCAATGACTTCGTAGCCATGACGCTCCATCAGCATACGCACAGCAAGACGAATGACGGGATGATCATCCACGATCAGCACTTTATTCATGGGCAAGTCCAGTTTCGCTGTTCGAATTTTTAGAGCACGCACAATAGCCCAGTCACTTCTGACATGGCACAAGAGAGTTTCATTGCAATCCCAGCAAAAGACATTCCCTACAGCAAATAAAGATTATTCCTACAAAAAAACCCATACAGGCGATTTTCAAATGGGACGACGCATCTCCTGGCCTTCACATCGACGCGAAAAACATGACGTCCTGAACACCACGCGAACTGTTCTTTCGAGGCAGACGGCTCAGCGAGCGGCTGAAAAAACGCGATAATCCATTGACTGCACATCGCTACGCAGCGCCAGCCCCGGCAGCTTATAAGTTTAAATAAACAACGTGAAAACAATCAAAAACCCTTTGATAGATCAACATCTGAAACAAGATACTTCTATCCAAACGTTATCATTTAATATAAAAATTATCTCGACCAGCAAGTTGCAACACCCCATACAAAACAACTCAACATACGTATTGGAAACACACAATTAATGAGCACCTTCCATGATAAAAATCAGAAGAAAAATTACCAATCCCATGACTGTAATTGCGATATTTGCATTTATTTCCGAATCGTCGGCTGCCATTTCCTTACCCTTTCTTGATAACGCCGAAAGAGAAGTCTACATCTGGTTCCTGATCAGCTTTCCGTTTTACTTGCTATTGCTATTCTTTTTAACGCTGAACTTCAACTACCGTTCGCTCTATGCGCCCTCGGACTTCGATAAGGACGACAGTTTTCTAAAAAGTTTCGAGGAGTTGAAACAGCCCGAGCTCCACTCCTGTTCGCCTCCAGCAAGAGCGTCTGTGGTAGGCGAAGTATCAGCTGCCAACGGATTGGAGTGGACGTTGTCTGTACATAGCGTTGACCTCAGGCAACTCCCTCCTTGCAGCGCTGGCGAATCCTGCCCGGAGCGACCGTGGATTGAGCACAACATTCAGCTGCCTAAATCCATCGGCACATTGTGCGCCATAGACGTACGTCGGTTGAGTAGCGCACAGGCGTTCAATGCGCTGGCAGAACACTTTCCGCATCTTGGCAAACACTCAGCCAAGGCAGTGGTATTTTTGACCGACTCTGCGTGCGACGTTTTGCTCAAGCAAATTATCCCGACCCTTATCAAACAGTCGAAAAAAAGCGGAGGCGCCAAACTTCTCGTTGCTTACAACGTAAGCACACAAAACACCACGGTTTTGAGAGGAGCATGAGCGTAGAGTAGATGCCTGAAGTGGACATTCAAGAAAATGCTGGAGTTGGCGGCAATGACCAAAGCTCTGGATTAACGTCAGACAAACACAGAAAAGAAATGGCGGCATTGTCATTGAGACAAGCCGCCATTTTTACAGCCCTGCAAGGCTTAGAACAGCTTGCGGCCTTTGTTGGCAGCGATGCGCATGCGCAGCGCGTTGAGCTTGATGAAGCCCGCCGCGTCGGCCTGGTTGTAGGCGCCGCCGTCTTCTTCGAAGGTCGCGATATTGGCGTCGAACAGCGAATCGTCGGACTTGCGGCCGGTAACGATCACGTTGCCCTTGTACAGTTTCAGGCGAACCACACCGTTCACGTTGACCTGCGAAGCATCGATCATCTGTTGCAGCATCAGACGCTCCGGGCTCCACCAGTAACCGGTGTAGATCAGGCTGGCGTATTTCGGCATCAGCTCGTCTTTGAGGTGAGCGACTTCGCGGTCCAGGGTGATCGATTCAATGGCGCGGTGCGCGCGCAGCATGATGGTACCGCCCGGGGTTTCGTAGCAGCCACGGGACTTCATGCCCACGTAACGGTTTTCAACGATGTCGAGACGACCGATACCGTGAGCGCCACCGATCTTGTTCAGCGTTGCCAGTACGGTGGCCGGAGTCATTTCGACGCCGTCCAGCGCGACGATATCGCCGTTGCGGTAGGTCAGTTCCAGGTATTGCGGGGTGTCAGGAGCCTTCTCCGGGGAGACGGTCCAGCGCCACATGTCTTCTTCGTGCTCGGTCCAGGTGTCTTCCAGCACGCCGCCTTCATAGGAGATGTGCAGCAGGTTGGCGTCCATCGAGTACGGGGACTTCTTCTTGCCGTGACGCTCGATCGGGATCGCGTGCTTCTCGGCGTAGTCCATCAGCTTCTCGCGCGACAGCAGGTCCCACTCACGCCATGGCGCGATCACTTTGACGCCAGGCTTGAGTGCGTAGGCACCCAGTTCGAAACGCACCTGGTCGTTGCCCTTGCCGGTGGCGCCATGGGAAATGGCGTCGGCGCCGGTTTCGTTGGCGATTTCGATCAGGCGTTTGGCGATCAGCGGACGTGCGATGGAAGTACCCAGCAGGTACTCGCCCTCGTAAACGGTGTTGGCGCGGAACATCGGGAACACGAAGTCACGCACGAATTCTTCGCGCAGGTCGTCGATGTAGATTTCTTTTACGCCCATGGCCTGAGCCTTGGCGCGAGCCGGCTCGACCTCTTCGCCCTGACCCAGGTCAGCGGTGAAGGTCACCACTTCACAGTTATAAGTATCCTGCAGCCACTTGAGGATCACCGAAGTGTCCAGGCCGCCGGAATACGCCAGAACGACCTTGTTTACGTCCGCCATGCCATCACTCCACGGGGTTCTACGGAAAGCCGAGGAGTCTACCGCTCAAATCCGATAATTTACAGAGGCGCGACAGCTTAAGACGACAAAGCGACAGAATCTGTCGACAGCGCGACGATGACCGACGGGTCAGGAAGTCGCCGCAGCGTTGGCAGGTGTGCTGGCTTGCGGTGCTGGCGCGGTAGTCGGCGCCACTCGCGCGAGCTTCACACTGACCCGACGATTCTTCGCCCGGTTGGCCGCATTGTTGTTCGGCACCAGCGGGTATTGCTCGCCGTGGAAACGCACGGTGATCTGCGATTCGGCGATGCCGTTGGCCTTGAAAAAGTCGACCACCGCCAGCGCGCGACGACGCGACAGCTCACGGTTGGTCAGACGGTTGCCGCTGTTGTCGGAATAGCCATCCAGTTCGATGTGATTGACCGTCGGATCGGCCTTCATGAACTCGAGCATCACCTGCAGCCTGGCTTTGGCGGCGGCATCCAGATCGGTGCCTTCGCCGGGGAAGCCGATCTGCGATTGCTTCACCTGATCGAAATTCTGCGGCAGCAATTTCGCCACACACGTCTGGTAATCATTGAACGCTTTGCTGAACTTCACCGGCAGCAGACGCACTTCCGAAACCCGGCCATCGCCGGACGCACGGCGCACCACCGGACTGCGACCGTCGAGTAAACCACTGATCAGCCCGCCGGCCTGGGATTGCGAACTGTTGAACAGCACGTTGCCGGTGCCGATCCTGACGCTGCCCAGATTGATGTCGTTGCGCCCCGGCTGCCATGGCGCCGCCGCGGCAAGCAACGTCGCCGAACCGCCGCCGAGCATGGCGTTGTAGGCATTGAGGCGGAATATCGCCTGCTCGCCGGCTTTGCGCACGAACTGGCCCGAGCCGAAATCGGTGATCGGCTGGGTCAGGCGGCACTCGAACTTGTCGCCCTCGACCGTCCACTCAATGTTCTCCAGACGCGTCTGGTAGGTCAGCGCCATCGCGGGGAGGCTGGCAAACACACTGAGCAAGGCTAAATATCGCTGGCGCACGGGAGGCTCCATTGGCTTCTGTAACACAAAGACCGATTCACACTATGTTTACGGCATACCTACGGGATATCGGAAGGTTCCTGCAAAACTTGATAGCGGGTGCCTGCAA
The DNA here is from genome assembly GCF_030209055.1 of Pseudomonas sp. lyk4-TYG-107. Lineage (NCBI taxonomy): Bacteria > Pseudomonadati > Pseudomonadota > Gammaproteobacteria > Pseudomonadales > Pseudomonadaceae > Pseudomonas > Pseudomonas sp. lyk4-TYG-107. The sequence continues at coordinate 117,527 of NZ_JARVST010000020.1, read as the reverse complement.
GAGTCTTTTCCGGTAGCATTCCCCTCAGTTTGACCCGCCTGGAATCCCCTCATGTCCGACCGCCTGACCCTGCTGCGTCCCGACGACTGGCACATTCATCTTCGCGATGGTGCCGTGTTGACCAATACCGTTGCCGATGTTGCGCGCACCTTTGGCCGCGCCATCATCATGCCCAACCTGGTACCACCGGTGCGCAACGCCGCTGAAGCCGACGGCTATCGCCAGCGGATTCTCGCTGCCCGCCCGGCCGGCAGTCGCTTCGAACCGCTGATGGTGCTGTACCTCACCGACCGCACCCAGCCCGAAGAAATTCGTGAGGCCAAGGCCAGCGGTTTCGTGCACGCCGCCAAACTGTACCCGGCCGGCGCCACCACCAACTCCGATTCCGGCGTGACCAGCATCGACAAGATCTTCCCGGCGCTGGAAGCCATGGCCGAAGTCGGCATGCCGCTGCTGATCCATGGCGAAGTCACCCGTGGCGATGTCGACGTCTTCGACCGCGAAAAGATCTTCATCGATGAGCACATGCGCCGCGTGGTCGAGCGTTTCCCGACGCTCAAAGTGGTGTTCGAACACATCACCACCGGCGACGCGGTGCAGTTTGTCAACGAAGCCTCGGCCAACGTTGGCGCGACCATCACCGCCCATCACCTGCTGTACAACCGCAACCACATGCTGGTGGGCGGGATCCGGCCGCACTTCTATTGCCTGCCGATCCTCAAGCGTAATACCCATCAGGAAGCCCTGCTCGACGCCGCCACCAGCGGCAGCGCGAAGTTCTTCCTCGGTACCGACTCGGCGCCGCACGCCCAGCACGCCAAGGAAGCCGCCTGCGGCTGCGCCGGCTGCTACACCGCGTACGCCGCCATCGAGCTGTATGCCGAAGCCTTCGAACAGCGCAACGCGTTGGACAAGCTCGAAGCGTTCGCCAGCCTCAACGGCCCGCGTTTCTACGGTCTGCCGACCAACACCGATCGCATCACCCTGGTTCGCGAAGAATGGACCGCCCCGACCAGCCTGCCATTTGGCGAGCTGAACGTTATCCCGCTGCGCGCCGGTGAAAAACTGCGCTGGCGCCTGCTGGAGGAACACGCGTGAGTGAAGACCATTTCGACGACGATCTGGACAGTCAAGGTGGTGGCGGCGGTTCCCGTCACCCAATGGCAGCGCGTTTTCGCGGTTACCTGCCGGTTGTCGTCGACGTAGAGACCGGTGGCTTCAATTCGGCCACCGACGCTCTGCTGGAGATTGCCGCGACCACCATCGCCATGGACGAAAAGGGTTTCGTTTACCCGGACCACACCTACTTCTTCCGCGTCGAACCTTTCGAAGGCGCCAACATCGAAGCGGCAGCGCTGGAGTTCACCGGGATCAAACTCGATCACCCGCTGCGCATGGCGGTCAGCGAAGAAACTGCGCTGACCGACATCTTCCGTGGCATCCGCAAGGCGCTGAAGGCCAACGGCTGCAAGCGCGCGATTCTGGTCGGCCACAACAGCAGCTTCGACCTGGGCTTCCTGAATGCTGCGGTTGCGCGTCTGGACATGAAGCGCAATCCGTTCCACCCGTTCTCCAGCTTCGACACCGCGACACTGGCCGGTCTGGCTTACGGTCAAACCGTGCTGGCCAAGGCCTGTCAGGCAGCGGACATCGACTTCGACGGCCGTGAAGCGCATTCGGCGCGTTACGACACCGAGAAGACTGCCGAGCTGTTCTGCGGCATCGTCAACCGCTGGAAACAGATGGGCGGCTGGGAAGACTTCGACGACTGATCCTCGTCGGGTATTTCCCGCGCATAAAAAACCGGCCACATGGGCCGGTTTTTTTGTACCGCGACGTTGCGCCTTACAGGGCAGCAGCGTTCTCGGTCAGGTAAGCCGCAACGCCTTCTGGCGAAGCGTTCATGCCTTTGTCGCCTTTTTTCCAGTTGGCAGGGCAGACTTCGCCGTGCTCTTCGTGGAATTGCAGAGCGTCGACCAGACGGATCAGCTCTTCCATGTTACGGCCCAGCGGCAGGTCGTTGATGATCTGCGAGCGGACAACGCCCTTGTCGTCGATCAGGAACGCGCCACGGAAAGCCACGCCGCCTTCGGACTCAACGTCGTATGCCTTGGCGATTTCGTGCTTCATGTCGGCAGCCATGGTGTATTTCACCTGGCCGATGCCGCCATTGTTGACCGGAGTGTTGCGCCAGGCGTTGTGGGTGAAGTGCGAGTCGATCGACACGGCAACCACTTCCACGTTGCGCGCCTTGAAGTCGGCCATGCGGTTGTCCAGAGCGATCAGCTCGGACGGGCAGACGAAGGTGAAGTCCAGTGGGTAGAAGAACACCAGGCCGTATTTGCCTTTGATGGCCGAGGACAGGGTGAAGCTGTCAACGATCTCGCCATTGCCGAGTACGGCCGGGACGGTGAAGTCTGGGGCTTGTTTGCCTACGAGTACGCTCATGGATATCTCCTGGTGAATAACTTGAAGTTCAGGGCCCGGGCCAGCCTGCCACCTTGAGGCGACAGCCCTGTGACACGAACCCTCTTCGCAAGGGCCGACCATCATACACTGCGTTTTTCGCCTGTCCTTAACGGTTTTTTGCCCAAGGCGGATAACGGACCAGCATTTTCGGGGCCAGGCAATTCGCCATTAATCACCGTTCGTCAGTGACCCGCCTTTCGATCGAAAACCATTCAGAAAGCACTTTGACAATCATTCTCGTTAACATTAAGATCCATCGCAATTGAGTCACAACCAGCGACGGTTCTCACTTATGTATGTTTGTCTCTGCACTGGCGTCACCGACGGACAAATCCGCGAAGCGATCTATGAAGGTTGCTGCAGCTACAAAGAAGTCCGCCAGGCCACCGGCGTCGCCAGCCAATGCGGCAAATGTGCCTGCCTTGCCAAGGAAGTGGTTCGCGAAACCCTGACCAAGCTGCAAACCGCTCAGGCTGCGATACCCTACCCCGTAGAATTTACCGCGGCATAATCACCCCTATTTCAAAAAACCGGACATATGTCCGGTTTTTTTATGCCCGCAAATCAAGCGCTTAGGCGCTAGACGCGGAACACAAACATTCTTATTCAGATTTAATTTCATTTATTATTCAATAACTTAGGTTTGACACTTATAAGTACCAAGCTCAAACTCCGCCTTATATACAGCTAATACAGGGCAGGACTCCCATCATGAAAGGCGACATTACAGTCATCCAGCATCTCAACAAGATCCTTGCCAATGAACTGGTCGCGATCAATCAGTACTTCCTGCATGCACGCATGTATGAAGATTGGGGCCTGAACAAGCTGGGCAAGCACGAGTACCACGAATCCATCGACGAGATGAAACACGCGGACAAGCTGATCAAGCGCATCCTGTTCCTCGAAGGCCTGCCGAACGTGCAGGATCTGGGCAAGCTGCACATCGGCGAGCATACCCGGGAAATGCTGGAATGCGACCTGCGCATAGAGAAGACCGGCCACGCCGATCTGAAAGCCGCCATTGCCCATTGCGAATCGGTTGGCGACTTTGGCAGCCGTGAACTGCTCGAAGACATTCTCGAATCCGAAGAAGAGCATATCGACTGGCTGGAAACCCAGCTGGGCCTGATCGATAAAGTCGGTCTTGAGAACTATCTGCAATCGCAGATGGGCGAAGAGTAAATAAGCGCCCGCTGAATTCGCGACACTAAAAAGCCCCGCCCTCTTTCGAGGTGCGGGGCTTTTTATTGGCAAATCCCGGATCAGATGCAGATCCCTGTGGGAGCGAGCTTGCTCGCTCCCACAAAAGCCGGATCAGGCTTCGGACTTGGCCGCAGCAGCCTTGGCCGATGCTTCCTTGACCAGAGTCTGCAGCTCACCGTTGGCGAACATTTCAGCCATGATGTCGCTACCGCCGACCAGCTCACCGCCGACCCACAGTTGCGGAAAAGTCGGCCAGTTGGCGTACTTTGGCAGGTTGGCGCGGATTTCCGGGTTCTGCAGGATGTCGACGTAGGCGAACTTCTCGCCACAGCCCATTACAGCCTGCGCAGCTTTCGCGGAGAAGCCACACTGCGGGGCATTCGGCGAGCCTTTCATGTAAAGCAGAATGGTGTTGTTGGCAATCTGCTCTTTAATCGTTTCGATGATATCCATGGAGCACCTCGGCTGAACTTTCCGACTCATGGGTCGGCACGGTGACGCATTGTAACGGAATCCCGAGCGCCATGCTCGGTCTCCCCGACGGTCTCGTTCAGGCCGCTGCCACCGTCACCGGCACGCCATTGAGCGCGGCGTTACCCGACAACTCGTCGAGCTGGCATTCATCGGTCAGGTCGTTGGCACTCGATCCCGGCTGCCCACTGGCGATTGCCATTTGCACGCCCGGCCGAGCATGTCCCCAACCGTGCGGCAGGCTGACCACGCCCTTCATCATGTCCAGACTGCCGAGCACCTCGACCTCGATCTGCCCTACCCGCGAGCTGACGCGAACTAACTGACCATCGTTGAGCCCCCGGCTGGCGAGGTCATCCGGGTGCATCAGCAATTGATGCCGTGGCTTGCCCTTCACCAGACGATGGTAGTTATGCATCCACGAATTGTTGCTGCGCACATGGCGCCGGCCGATCATCAGCAGCTCATCGGCCGCCGGCGCCTGCAAGGCCGCAAAGCGTGCGAGATCGGCGAGAATTTCCGGCGGCGCAGCCTGCACCCGTTGATTCGGCGTCTTGAGGCGTGCAGCCAGATTAGGCTTCAACGCCCCAAGATCAATCCCGTGCGGATGATCGAACAATGTCGCCAATGACAGCTTTTGCTCGGACGCATCGCCATACAGGCCCATGCGCAGCCCCATGTCGATCATCTTCGCCGGCGGCATCGTCGGTTTCAGCTCCTTGCCGGTCTTCTCGGCAAACGCCTTGGCCAGACCGACAAAGATTTCCCAGTCGTGTAATGCGCCCTCGGGCTTGGCGAGAATCGCGCGGTTGAAGCGAGTGACGTTGCGCACCGCGAACAGATTGAAAGTAGTGTCGTAGTGATCGTTCTCCAGCGCCGAGGTCGACGGCAGGATCAAGTCGGCGTAGCGCGTGGTTTCGTTAATGTACAGGTCGATGCTGAGCATGAACTCCAGACCATCGAGCGCCTGCTCCAGTTGCCGGCCGTTCGGAGTCGACAATACCGGATTGCCGGCCACGGTGATCAGTGCGCGAATCTGCCCTTCGCCTTCGGTGAGCATCTCTTCAGCCAGCGCCGACACCGGCAGCTCGCCGCCGTACTCGGGTCGCCCGGAGACCCGGCTTTGCCATTTGTTGAAATGCCCGCCCGAGGTCGATGCCACCAGATCCACCGCTGGCTCTGTGCACAAGGCACCGCCGACGCGATCGAGATTGCCAGTCACCAGATTGATCAACTGCACGACCCAATGGCATAGCGTGCCGAAGGCCTGAGTGGAAACGCCCATCCGGCCGTAGCAAACAGCGCTTGGTGCAGCGGCGAAGTCCCGGGCCAGTTGGCGGATCTGTTCAGCGGGAACGGCGCACAGCGGGCTCATGGCTTCGGCAGTGAACGTGGCGACGGCTGCGCGCACTTCATCAAGGCCATCAACCGGCAAGTGACAGTCACGGGTCAGCCCTTCGCTGAAAAGCGTATTGAGCACCCCGAACAAAAGCGCCGCGTCGCCACCCGGCCGCACAAACAAGTGCTGATCGGCGATAGCTGCCGTTTCGCTGCGCCGTGGATCGACCACCACCACTTTGCCGCCGCGGGCCTGAATCGCCTTCAGGCGTTTCTCGACATCCGGCACAGTCATGATGCTGCCGTTCGATGCCAGCGGATTACCGCCGAGGATCAGCATGAAATCGGTGTGATCGATGTCCGGGATCGGCAACAGCAAGCCGTGGCCGTACATCAGGTAACTGCTCAGGTGATGCGGCAACTGATCAACCGAAGTCGCCGAGAAGCGGTTGCGCGTCTTCAGCAGGCCGAGAAAGTAATTGCTGTGGGTCATCAGCCCATAGTTGTGCACGCTCGGGTTGCCCTGGTAGACCGCCACCGCATTCTGCCCGTGACGCTCTTGAATCGCCGCCAGACGCTCGGCCACCAGCGCAAACGCCTCGTCCCACTCGATCGGCAGCCATTCGCTGCCGACCCGGCGCATCGGCTGGCGCAGGCGATCGGGATCGTTCTGGATGTCTTGCAGGGCTACGGCCTTGGGGCAGATGTGCCCACGACTGAACGTGTCAAGCGCGTCACCCTTGATCGAGGTGATCGCGACGTTGCCATCGGTTTCGGTGGTCTCGATGGTCAGACCGCAGATGGCTTCGCACAGGTGGCAGGCACGGTGATGGAGAGTCTTGGTCATGGCCAGTCTCTGTCTTGTTCTGGGCAGGCAATCAGGCCCGCGGGAACAAAACTATGGCCCCGGCGCAGATCCTGCGCCAGCGACGTTCGTCTTGTGAATCGACGGTTATCAGGCGAGCCGATTAACCGCCATGCTCAGTTCGACGGCAGCTGCGGCGGCGCGGCCAACTGAATTTCCTGAATGGTTTCGATCTGCTCGTGGGCGACGTGCACGCCGGTGAGTTCGCCGATCAACCGCCAGTGCTCGTCGAGCCCGGCACTGATGGTCGCCATGCGATCGATCATGTGGCGGCCGGCGGTCTTGACCACTTCGTCCTCGCTACGCAGCAGTTCGAAGGACATTGAAGTGACCGACGCGGTGAGATGGGTCAGTGAGCGAGCCGTGTGGCCCAGCAGTTCCATTAACAGTTTTTCTTTCGATTCCATGCGGAGGCTTCCTGCGTCGCTCGAAACTTATTTATAACCCAGCACTTTGCTTTAGCAAATGTTTCAGTCTGAGCATCCGACCAAGTGATGGCGTGGTGCCACGCTCGTAAACCGACCTGGTCGACCTGATCCCCGCCACGGCGCATTGCCAAGCCCGGCGAGGCCGGTGTACAAAGAGGCTCGCGGCTGTCCTGAACCCGGCTTCAAATGCGCGGCTGCAACATCCAGTGCGCTCTCCGAATCCCGCAAAAACCGTAGCCTATTGGCGTAACGCGACATTTAGTGTCAATATCGCGCCTTCCCCTATTTCGTCGCCCCGTGCGGCTTACGCCGCAGGTCTCGCCCGTTGTTCCGTTAAACAAGGCTTTGAGCATCTGCGGTCTGTAGCAAAAAGGTAGTCAATGATGAGCGCAAGGCACTTTCTCTCCCTGATGGATTGCACGCCCGAAGAGCTGGTCAGCGTGATCCGTCGAGGCGTTGAGCTCAAGGACCTGCGTAACCGCGGCGTACTGTTCGAGCCCCTGAAAAACCGCGTCCTGGGGATGATCTTCGAGAAATCCTCGACCCGTACCCGGATCTCCTTCGAGGCCGGCATGATCCAGCTCGGCGGCCAGGCGATCTTCCTGTCGCCGCGTGACACCCAGCTGGGCCGTGGCGAGCCGATCGGCGACTGCGCCATCGTCATGTCGAGCATGCTCGACGCGGTGATGATCCGTACCTTTGCCCACAGCACCCTGACCGAATTCGCCGCCAACTCGCGCGTGCCGGTGATCAACGGCCTGTCCGATGACCTGCACCCGTGCCAGTTGCTGGCCGACATGCAGACCTTCCTTGAGCACCGTGGCTCGATCCAGGGCAAGACCGTGGCCTGGATCGGCGACGGCAACAACATGTGCAACAGCTATATAGAAGCGGCGATCCAGTTCGACTTCCAGTTGCGCGTTGCCTGCCCGCAGGGCTACGAGCCTAATCCGGAATTTGTCGCCCGCGCCGGCGATCGCGTGACCATCGTCCGTGATCCGCAGGATGCCGTGCGCGGTGCGCATCTGGTGAGCACCGATGTCTGGACTTCGATGGGTCAGGAAGAGGAAACTGCCAAGCGCCTGAAGTTGTTCGCTCCGTTTCAGGTGACCCGCGCCCTGCTCGATCTGGCGGCCGAAGATGTGCTGTTCATGCACTGCCTGCCGGCGCACCGCGGTGAAGAAATCAGCCTCGACCTGCTTGATGACCCGCGCTCTGTCGCTTGGGATCAGGCAGAAAACCGTCTCCACGCACAGAAGGCCCTGCTCGAGTTCCTCGTCGAACCGGCATATCACCACGCATGAGCCATGAATTACTGCTGAATCTGCGCAACCTCGCTTGCGGCTATCAAGATCAACGCGTGGTGCAGAACCTCAATCTGCACCTCAACGCCGGTGACATCGGCTGCCTGCTCGGCTCGTCCGGCTGCGGCAAGACCACCACCCTGCGCGCGATTGCCGGTTTTGAACCGGTGCATGAAGGGGAAATCACCCTGGGAGGTGAAACCATTTCCAGCGCCGGTTTCACCCTGGCGCCGGAGAAACGCCGGATCGGCATGGTGTTCCAGGATTACGCGCTGTTCCCGCACCTGAGTGTTGCAGACAACATCGCCTTCGGTATCCGCAAGCACCCGAACAAGGAGCGCGTCACCGAGGAGCTGCTGGAACTGGTCAACCTGAAGAACCTCGGCAAACGCTTCCCGCACGAGCTCTCCGGCGGCCAGCAGCAACGCGTCGCCCTCGCCCGCGCCCTGGCGCCGGAGCCGCAACTGCTGCTGCTCGACGAGCCGTTCTCCAACCTCGATGGCGAGCTGCGGCGCAAGCTCAGCCACGAAGTGCGCGACATCCTCAAGACCCGTGGCACCAGCGCGATTCTGGTGACTCACGATCAGGAAGAAGCCTTCGCCGTCAGCGATCATGTTGGTGTATTCAAGGAAGGTCGCCTGGAGCAATGGGATACGCCCTACAACCTTTACCATGAGCCGGCGACGCCGTTTGTCGCCAGCTTCATCGGTCAGGGTTATTTCATCCGCGGCCAGCTCGGCAGCCCGGAATCGGTGCAGACCGAACTCGGCGAACTGCGCGGCAACCGCGCCTACACCTGGCCGGTGGGCGGTGCGGTGGATGTATTGCTGCGTCCGGATGACATCGTTTATGCGCCGGACAGCGGGTTGAAAGCGCGGATCGTCGGCAAGACGTTCCTGGGTGCCTCGACCCTGTATCGCCTGCAACTGCCGACCGGTGCGCAGCTGGAATCGATCTTCCCGAGCCATGCCGACCATCAGGTGGGGGCGGATGTGGGGATTCGCGTCGCCGCCGAACACCTCGTCCTGTTCCAGGCCAGCGGCAGTACCGCGGCACAAATCCCGGCGGTGGAAAACGGCGTCCGCCGCTACAGCGCCGCCCTCTGATCCGCCCCGGATCAAAACTGTGGGAGCGGGCTTGCTCGCGAATGCGCTGTGTCAGTCAACGAAGAGGTCGTCTGACACCCCGCATTCGCGAGCAAGCCCGCTCCCACATTTGGTTTTGGGTTCAACCCAGGATCAGTGTGCCGCTGGCCACCAGCGTCGCATTCCCGCCGATCTTCACCCGCTCCCCCTCCAGCCGACAGAACAACTCCCCGCCCCGCGCCGAACGCTGGCACGCGGTCAGACTGGACTTCCCCAGACGTTTCGACCAGTACGGAATCAGGCTGCAATGCGTCGATCCAGTGACCGGATCTTCATTGATGCCGATCGCCGGGGCGAAGTAGCGCGAGACGAAATCGTGCTGATTGCCGCGCGCGGTCACGATGGCGCCGAGCCACGGCAGTTTTGCCAGTGCAATCATGTCCGGCGTGCAGTCGAGCACTGCCTGCTCCGACTCCAGCACCACAAACAATTCATTGGAACCGAGCACATCCACCGCCTCGACGCCCAGCGCACGCTCGACATCCAGCGTCACGCCAATTTCTGACGGCACAATCGACGGGAAGTCCAGCCACAGGCGATCGCCCTCGCGGCTGACGCTAAGCGGCCCGGACTTGCAGATGAAGTCCAGTCGTTCGGCATTTTCCTTGTAGACCTCGAACAACACATAGGCGCTGGCCAGTGTGGCATGCCCGCACAGCGGCACCTCGGTGGTCGGGGTGAACCAGCGGATGTGCCACGCCGCGCCTTCGCGCACCACGAACGCGGTTTCTGCCAGATTGTGTTCGGCAGCGATCTTCTGCATCAAATCGTCCGCGAGCCATGCATCGAGCCGATACACCATCGCCGGGTTGCCACTGAACGGCCGATCACTGAACGCATCAACCTGATGAAATTCGAGCTGCATAACCTTCTCCCTGAGTGAGTCGGCAGAGCATGCAGCCACGCTGCGCTCAGCGCCAGTGACAGAACCGGGCAATTTTCTTCATACAGAACGCAAGTTCATGCACGACCGATGTCGGCAAATTTGGCTTGCGTGTGTTCAGCCAGAACCGCCGGCGCCAATTCGACTTCCAGGCCACGTCGGCCAGCACTGACATAAATAGTCGCAAAGCCTTGGGCCGAGTTATCGATGAAGGTGCGCAGACGCTTCTTCTGCCCCAGCGGACTGATGCCGCCCAACAGGTAACCGGTGGAACGCTGCGCCGCAGCCGGGTCAGCCATTTCGACTTTCTTGACGCCCGCCGCGTGTGCCAGACCTTTGAGATCAAGACTTCCGACGACCGGCACCACCGCCACCAGCAATTCACCTTTTTCGCTGGCAGCGAGCAGCGTCTTGAACACCTGCGCCGGCTCCAGCGCCAGTTTCTCGGCGGCCTCCAGCCCATAGGACGCGGCCTTGGGGTCATGTTCGTAACTGTGCACGCGATGTTCGGCACGAACTTTTTTCAACAAGTCCAACGCAGGGGTCATGGCAGCTCCAGGCTCGGCATCAACAGAAAAATCCTGCGCCGGATTCTAGGCCATCATCTCGCAAAAGGCTCTAGCGCGAGCCCCGTTTTCCGGGCGTTGCAGGCGAATCGCCGGACTATCGCCGCCACCTTCCGCAGGATCATTCAGCAGGCTGATAGTTTAATTGTGACCGATGGTTCACTTTCGACCTTTGACAGGTTTGTTTCTTGTCTATATTTTTTCGAATCTGAATAATGTAAGAATTATCATCACCGCAGCACCCAGCAGTAAACCGGGAACAGGATGGGGATCCTGCCCCGGGGAAAATCGCGCCTTGCCCTGACGGCAAACGCGCCAGACAACAACAAAAATCGAGGTTTTCAATGACAACTGCTTTACAGCAACCATCGCTTTCCGGCCAATGCCTGGCCGAGTTTCTGGGGACTGCACTTCTGATCTTTTTCGGCACTGGCTGTGTCGCCGCGCTCAAAGTCGCGGGCGCCAGCTTCGGCCTGTGGGAAATCAGCATCATCTGGGGCGTCGGCGTGAGCATGGCGATCTACTTGACCGCCGGGGTTTCCGGCGCGCATCTGAACCCCGCCGTGAGTATCGCCCTGAGCATTTTTGCCGACTTTGAAAAGCGCAAACTGCCGTTCTATATCCTGTCGCAGATCGCCGGCGCGTTCTGCGGTGCGCTGTTGGTGTACACGCTGTACAGCAATCTATTCTTCGATTACGAACAAACTCACCACATGGTGCGTGGCACCGCTGCCAGCCTTGAGTTGGCCTCGGTGTTCTCGACCTTCCCCAATCCGGTACTGTCCACCGCTCAGGCATTCCTGGTCGAGATGATCATCACCGCGATCCTGATGGGCGTGATCATGGCCCTGACCGATGACAACAACGGTCTGCCGAAAGGCCCGATGGCTCCGCTGCTGATCGGTTTGCTGATTGCCGTAATCGGCAGCTCGATGGGCCCGCTGACCGGTTTTGCGATGAACCCGGCGCGTGACTTCGGTCCGAAACTGATGACTTTCTTCGCCGGCTGGGGTGAAATTTCCTTCACTGGCGGCCGCGATATTCCGTACTTCCTGATTCCGATTTTTGCACCGATTGTCGGTGCCTGCCTCGGCGCTGCCGGGTATCGCGGGCTCATCGCCCGCCACCTGACCGGCGCTACACCTGCTACAAAGGATGCAGAACCGGCCATTGACGGCAAACCAAGAACTTCTTGAAACAGTCGGCGCGGGCTCCTGCCCTTTTAGAGCCCGCGCCACGGACCACTCTCCCTTATTTCGTCCAAGGCAATCGACATGACCGACATTCAGAATAAGAACTACATCATTGCCCTCGATCAGGGTACGACCAGCTCCCGCGCGATCATTTTCGACCGCGATGCGAACGTGGTCTGCACCGCCCAGCGCGAATTCGCCCAGCATTACCCGCAAGCCGGCTGGGTCGAACACGATCCAATGGAAATCTTCGCCACCCAGAGCGCGGTGATGGTCGAAGCACTGGCCCAGGCCGGTCTGCATCACGATCAGGTGGCCGCCATCGGTATCACCAACCAGCGTGAAACCACCGTGGTCTGGGACAAAACCACCGGTCGTCCGGTGTACAACGCCATCGTCTGGCAGTGCCGCCGCAGCACCGAGATCTGCCAGCAGCTCAAGCGCGATGGCCACGAAGAGTACATCCGCGACAACACCGGTCTGGTCACCGACCCGTACTTCTCCGGCACCAAGCTGAAGTGGATCCTCGACAACGTCGAAGGCAGCCGCGAGCGTGCGCGCAACGGCGAACTGCTGTTCGGCACCGTCGATAGCTGGCTGATCTGGAAATTCACCGGCGGCAAGGTACACGTCACCGACTACACCAACGCCTCGCGCACCATGCTCTTCAACATCCATTCGCTGGAGTGGGATTCGAAGATGCTGGAGATCCTCGATATCCCGCGCGAAATGCTCCCGGAAGTCAAAGCCTCTTCGGAAATCTACGGTCGCACCAAGAGCGGCATCGCCATCGGCGGTATCGCCGGTGACCAGCAAGCGGCACTGTTCGGCCAGATGTGCGTCGAGCCGGGCCAGGCGAAAAACACCTACGGCACCGGCTGCTTCCTGCTGATGAACACCGGCGACAAAGCGGTGAAATCGCAACACGGCATGCTCACCACCATCGCTTGCGGCCCGCGTGGCGAAGTGGCTTACGCCCTGGAAGGCGCGGTGTTCAACGGCGGTTCGACCGTGCAGTGGCTGCGCGATGAACTGAAGATCGTCAACGACGCTCACGACACCGAATACTTCGCCAATAAAGTGAAGGACAGCAACGGTGTGTACCTGGTACCGGCCTTCACCGGTCTGGGCGCTCCGTACTGGGACCCATATGCCCGCGGTGCACTGTTCGGTCTGACGCGCGGCGTGCGCGTGGATCACATCATCCGCGCCGCGCTGGAATCGATCGCCTACCAGACCCGCGACGTACTCGACGCCATGCAACAGGACTCCGGCGAACGCCTCAAGGCCCTGCGTGTGGACGGCGGCGCGGTCGCGAACAACTTCCTCATGCAGTTCCAGGCCGACATCCTCGGCACCCAGGTCGAGCGTCCGCAAATGCGCGAAACCACTGCACTCGGGGCGGCGTATCTGGCCGGTCTGGCGTGCGGTTTCTGGGGCAGCCTCGACGAACTGCGCGGCAAGGCCGTGATCGAGCGTGAGTTCGAACCGAGCCTGGAAGAAGTCGAGAAAGAGAAACTGTACAAAGGCTGGAAAAAAGCCGTCAGCCGCACCCGTGACTGGGCGCGTGAAGACGCTGAATAAGCCAACCTTCAGAGACTGATAGGCAACTAACTGGTCGGGAGCGGATTCCTGCGGCATCATGGGCAAATTTTGCACGGCAGCCCAAAGGAAGCCCCATGAATCTGCCTCCCCGTCAGCAGCAAATCCTCGAGCTGGTCCGCGAACGCGGCTATGTGAGCATCGAGGAAATGGCTACGCTGTTCGTTGTTACCCCGCAAACCATCCGCCGCGATATCAATCAGCTCGCGGAAGCCAATCTGTTGCGCCGCTACCATGGCGGCGCGGCCTATGATTCCAGCGTCGAAAACACCGCCTATGCGATGCGCGCCGACCAGATGCGCGACGAAAAACAACGCATTGGCGAAGCCATCGCCGCGCAGATCCCCGATCACGCCTCGCTGTTCATCAACATCGGCACCACCACCGAATCCATTGCCCGCGCCCTGCTCAATCACAACCATCTGAAGATCATCACCAACAACCTGCACGTCGCCTCGATGCTCAGTGCCAAGGATGATTTCGATGTGCTGCTGACCGGCGGCAACGTGCGCCGTGACGGCGGTGTGGTGGGTCAGGCGAGCGTGGACTTCATCAACCAGTTCAAGGTCGATTTCGCACTGGTGGGTATCAGCGGCATCGACGAAGACGGCAGCCTGCTCGACTTCGATTATCAGGAAGTGCGCGTGTCGCAGGCGATCATTGCCAATGCGCGGCAGGTGATTCTGGCGGCGGACTCGAGCAAGTTCGGGCGCAATGCGATGATTCGATTGGGTCCGATCAGCCTGATCGACTGCCTGGTGACCGATCAGCAGCCGGTGCCGGCACTGGCGCAACTGCTGAGCCAGCACAAGATTCGTCTGGAAGTCGTTTAAATCCGTTCAACATCCCCTGTGGCGAGGGGATTTATCCCCGATGGGCTGCGAAGCAGTCCTAAAACCACCCAATGCGGTGTGCCTGAGACTCCACGGTAGTTGATTGAGGGGCCGCTACGCGGCCCATCGGGGATGAATCCCCTCGCCACAAAAAGCATCCCTCGACTCAATAATGTTCGAAAATTTTCTTTTAGCCGCCCTTCGATGAGTTTTTTCAATCGAACGCGACTGGCTGCGCGCGTCTTTATGGGCTACCATTTTCGCAAATGAACATTTATGTTCGATTTCCAAGACAGAAAATCAAAAGAGCCCGAGGCCAGCCGATGTCCACATCTACCTTGCGTACGCCCCCTATCTCCGAGATCTACGACGTTGCCGTGATTGGCGGCGGGATCAATGGCGTGGGGATCGCAGCGGATGCCGCCGGTCGCGGTCTCTCTGTGTTCCTTTGCGAAAAGGATGACCTGGCCAGCCACACCTCGTCGGCCAGCAGCAAGCTGATCCACGGTGGCCTGCGCTACCTCGAACATTACGAATTCCGTCTGGTGCGTGAAGCGCTGGCCGAGCGCGAAGTGCTGCTGGCCAAGGCGCCGCACATCGTCAAACCGATGCGTTTCGTGCTGCCGCACCGTCCGCACCTGCGCCCGGCGTGGATGATCCGCGCCGGCCTGTTCCTTTATGACAACCTCGGCAAGCGTGAAAAGCTGCCAGGTTCGAAAAGCCTGAAGTTCGGTGCCGACAGCGCTTTGAAAAGCGAAATCACCAAAGGCTTCGAATACTCCGATTGCTGGGTCGATGACGCCCGCCTCGTCGTTCTGAATGCCATGGCCGCTCGGGAAAAAGGTGCCCATGTGCACACCCAGACCCGTTGCGTCAGCGCCCGCCGTGCCAAAGGCCTGTGGCACCTGAATCTGGAACGCGCTGACGGCAGCCTGTTTTCGATCACCGCCAAAGCACTGGTGAACGCCGCCGGCCCGTGGGTCGCCAAGTTCATCCGTGACGACCTGAAAATGGAATCGCCGTACGGCATCCGCCTGATTCAGGGCAGCCATATCATCGTGCCGAAGCTGTATGAAGGCGATCACGCGCACATTCTGCAAAACGAAGATCAGCGCATCGTCTTCACCATTCCGTATTTGAATCACTTCACCCTGATCGGCACCACCGACCGCGAATACACCGGCGATCCGGCGAAAGTGGCAATCACCGACGGCGAAACCGATTACCTGCTGAAAGTGGTCAACGCTCACTTCAAAAAGCAGATCAGCCGCGACGACATTCAGCACAGCTACTCGGGCGTGCGTCCACTGTGCAACGACGAATCCGACAACCCGTCCGCCGTGACCCGCGATTACACCCTGGCATTGTCTGGCGGTGGCGAAGAGGCACCGCTGCTGTCGGTGTTCGGCGGCAAACTGACCACCTATCGCAAACTCGCCGAGTCAGCGATGGCCCAGTTGATGCCGTACTTCACCCAGATGCGCCCGAGCTGGACCGCCACCGCGACCCTGCCCGGCGGCGAAGACATGACCACCCCGCAAGCCTTGAGCGCGCAGATCCGCGACAAGTTCGACTTCGTCCCGACCGAGATCGCCCGCCGCTGGGCCACCACCTACGGCAGCCGCACCTGGCGCATGCTCGAAGGCGTGGAAACCCTCGCCGACATGGGCGAACACATTGGTGGCGGGCTCTACACTCGCGAGGTCGATTACCTGTGCAGCGAAGAATGGGCCACCACGGCGCACGACATCCTGTGGCGTCGCAGCAAACTGGGCCTGTTCACTACCCCGGCCGAGCAAGAGAAACTGGCGGCCTACCTGGGCAAGGTCGAGCAGAACCGAAAGACTGAAGCGGCGTGATTTGAACATCGCTTAAACGAAAGCCCCTGAATTGAGAGATTCAGGGGCTTTTTTGTTTATCCGCGCCGGACGCTGAACCTGTGGCGAGGGAGCTTGCTCCCTCGCCACAGAGGTCGGGTTGCCGAAAACAACCGATAACAGAGCGTTCGGATTTCCGAACGCGACCTCCCGGTCGATTCGGATAACCGGATCAGTTTCATCGAAAAACACCGACACAAAACTTTAATCACCTTATAAATCAAGCCATTAGCCACTATCGACTGCTCTGGCACGACTCATGCTCTACACTCTCTCGACGAATGCCTGCCGTGCCAACACTTCAGGAGCCGTCAGGCATTCGAAGCACAAAAGGGCCGACGAACTGGCTCCATAAAAAAAACAATTCGAGGAAAATTTGATGCGCATCGTTCCCCATATCCTGGGCGCAGCCATTGCGGCCGCTCTGATCAGCACGCCAGTTTTCGCCGCCGAACTCACCGGCACCCTGAAGAAAATCAACGATTCCGGCACCATCACCCTCGCTCACCGCGACAGTTCCATTCCGTTTTCCTACATCGCGGATGCTTCCGGCAAGCCAGTGGGCTACTCCCACGACATTCAAGTGGCCATCGTTGAAGCCCTGAAAAAAGACCTGAACAAGCCAGACCTGCAGGTCAAATACAACCTGGTGACCTCGCAAACCCGTATCCCGCTGATCCAGAACGGCACCGCGGATATCGAGTGCGGTTCCACCACCAATAACGCCGAACGCGCCCAGCAAGTCGACTTCACCGTCAACATCTTCGAAATCGGCACCCGCCTGCTGGTCAAGAAAGACAAGGATGGCAACCCGTCCTACAAAGACTTTGCCGACCTCAAAGGCAAAAACGTCGTGACCACCGCCGGCACCACGTCCGAGCGCATCATCAAAGCGATGAACGCCGACAAGCAGATGGGCATGAACATCATCTCCGCCAAGGACCACGGTGAATCCTTCAACATGCTGGAAAGCGGCCGCGCCGTTGCCTTCATGATGGACGACGCCCTGCTGGCCGGCGAAGAAGCCAAGGCCAAGAAGCCGGACGACTGGGTCATCACCGGTACTCCGCAATCGTTCGAAGCCTACGCGTGCATGGTTCGCAAAGACGACCCGGCCTTCAAGAAGGCTGTGGATGACGCCATCGTCGGCCTGTACAAATCCGGCAAGATCAACGAGATCTACAAGAAGTGGTTCGAAACCGCGATTCCGCCAAAGGGCCTGAACCTCAACTTCCCGATGAGCGACAAGGTCAAGGAACTGATCGCCAACCCGAGCGACAAGCCGGCGCCTGACGTAAAAATCTGATTCCTGACTAACCTTATCCCCTGAGGGAGCCACCCTCCCTCAGGCGTCTGTTACCTGCTGGTTTTACAGTGGAACACTCGACCTGGCGGTTTTCGAGCCGATCGCGTGTGCCCGGCGTTCAACGTCGGACGGGAAAGGATCTTCCCCAAGCGGGTGCTTGTACATCGATCGATTTCGAGGGGAGACCCTAATGAATTACAACTGGGACTGGGGCGTGTTCTTCAAGTCCACCGGCGTAGGCAGCGAGACTTATCTCGACTGGTACATCGCCGGCCTGGGCTGGACCATTGCCATCGCCATCGTGGCATGGATCATCGCCTTGCTGCTGGGCTCCATTCTGGGGGTCATGCGCACGGTGCCGAACCGCCTCGTATCGGGCATCGCGACCTGCTACGTCGAACTGTTTCGCAACGTGCCGCTGCTGGTGCAGCTGTTCATCTGGTACTTCCTGGTGCCCGATCTGCTGCCGCAGAACCTGCAGGACTGGTACAAGCAGGATCTGAACCCGACCACCTCGGCCTACCTGAGCGTCGTCGTGTGCCTGGGCCTGTTCACCGCCGCCCGGGTCTGCGAGCAAGTGCGCACCGGCATCCAGGCGTTGCCACGCGGCCAGGAATCCGCCGCCCGCGCCATGGGTTTCAAGCTGCCGCAGATCTATTGGAACGTGCTGCTGCCCCAGGCCTACCGCATCATCATTCCGCCGCTGACCTCGGAATTCCTCAACGTGTTCAAGAACTCCTCCGTGGCGTCCTTGATCGGCCTGATGGAACTGCTGGCGCAAACCAAACAGACCGCCGAGTTCTCGGCCAACCTGTTTGAAGCCTTCACCCTGGCCACGCTGATCTACTTCACCCTGAACATGAGCCTGATGTTGCTGATGCGCATGGTCGAGAAGAAAGTCGCAGTGCCCGGCCTGATCTCCGTGGGGGGTAAATAATGGACTTCGATTTCAGCGGCATCATCCCCGCGATCCCGGGCCTGTGGAACGGCATGGTCATGACCTTGCAACTGATGGTCATGGGCGTGATCGGCGGCATCGTGCTGGGGACGATCCTCGCACTGATGCGCCTGTCGTCCAGCAAACTGCTGTCGCGCGTTGCCGGCGCCTACGTGAACTACTTCCGCTCGATCCCGCTGCTGCTGGTGATCACCTGGTTCTACCTGGCGGTGCCGTTCGTGCTGCGCTGGATCACCGGCGAAGACACCCCGATCGGCGCGTTCACCTCCTGCGTCGTGGCTTTCATGATGTTCGAAGCCGCGTACTTCTGTGAGATCGTCCGGGCTGGCGTGCAGTCGATCCCCAAAGGCCAGATGGCCGCGGCCCAGGCGATGGGCATGACCTATGGCCAGACCATGCGTCTGATCATCCTGCCCCAGGCGTTCCGCAAGATGACCCCGTTGCTGCTGCAACAGTCGATCATCCTGTTCCAGGACACCTCGCTGGTCTACACCGTGGGCCTGGTGGACTTCCTCAACTCCGCCCGCTCCAGCGGCGACATCATCGGTCGTTCCAACGAGTTCCTGATCTTTGCCGGTGTCGTCTACTTCATCATCAGCTTTTCCGCCTCGCTGCTGGTCAAGCGTCTGCAAAAAAGGTTTGCCGTATGATCTCCATCAAGAACATCAACAAGTGGTATGGCGACTTCCAGGTGCTGACTGATTGCAGCACCGAGGTCAAGAAAGGCGAAGTGATCGTGGTCTGCGGCCCGTCGGGCTCGGGCAAGTCGACCCTGATCAAGTGCGTCAACGCACTGGAGCCATTCCAGAAAGGCGACATCGTCGTAGACGGCACCTCGATTGCCGACTCCAAGACCAACCTGCCGAAACTGCGTTCGCGCGTCGGCATGGTGTTCCAGCATTTCGAGCTGTTCCCGCACCTGACCATCACCGAAAACCTGACCATCGCGCAGATCAAGGTGCTGGGCCGCAGCAAGGAAGAGGCGACCAAGAAAGGTCTGCAACTGCTGGAACGCGTCGGTCTGTCGGCACACGCCCACAAGCACCCGGGGCAACTGTCCGGCGGTCAGCAGCAGCGTGTGGCGATTGCCCGCGCGCTGGCCATGGACCCGATCGTCATGCTGTTCGACGAACCGACCTCGGCGCTCGACCCGGAAATGGTCAACGAAGTGCTCGACGTAATGGTGCAACTGGCCCACGAAGGCATGACCATGATGTGCGTGACCCACGAAATGGGCTTCGCGCGCAAAGTGGCTGACCGGGTGATCTTCATGGACGCCGGCAAGATCATCGAAGACTGCCCTAAAGAGGAGTTCTTCGGCGACATCAGCGCCCGCTCCGAACGCGCGCAGCACTTCCTCGAGAAAATCCTGCAGCACTAAAAAACCACACACCGCTCCCCAACTGAGGGAGCGGGCTTGCTCGCGAAGAGGCCGGCACTTTCAACAGCATCGTTGACTGACCTGCCGCTTTCGCGAGCAAGCCCGCTCCCACATTGGATCAATGACGATCCAGAGATCTGTGTGGTGGTTGACCCAAGGCAACTGTGATGAAATGCGACCCCAATCTCTATCGCGCAGCGCCGCCATCACTTGCCGTGAAGCCCCGTCTGATTCGCCATCTGTTCCTGCCGCCGCTGATCATCATCCTGATGATCGGACTGGGTTACATCGGCTTCTGGACCAGTGAACATTTCGGCATCCGCAGCCTCAGCGAAAACGGCCAGCGTCAGCTCGAACTGCACGCGCGCACGGTCGAAAGCGAGATCAGCAAATACACCTACCTGCCCAGCCTGCTGGAACTGGAAACCAGTGTCCCGCAACTGCTCGCCGACCCGACTCCGGAACACCGGCAAACGGTCAATGCTTACCTTGAAGGCCTGAACCGGCGCAGCCGCAGTCGGGCTATCTACGTGATGGACACTACCGGCCGCGTGATGGCCACCAGCAACTGGCGCGACGTCGACAGTTACCTCGGCGAAGACCTGTCCTTTCGCGCCTATTTCCAGAACGCCGTGCGCGGCGAACCCGGACGTTTCTACGGCATCGGCAGCACCAGCGGCGAACCCGGTTATTACCTCGCCCACGGTCTGGAAGAACACGGCAAGATCATCGGCGTCGCCGTGGTCAAGGTGCGCCTCGAAGCGCTGGAAGAGCGCTGGCAACGCGCCCGCCTGGAAGCCTTCGTCAGCGACGAGAACGGCATCATCATTCTTTCCAGCGATCCGGCGCGGCGCCTGAAATCGGTGGTCCCGCTGAGCGATGAAACCAAAGAGAAGCTCGCGCGCAGCCTGCAGTATTACTGGTTCCCGCTCAACGAACTGCAACCGCTGGCCCGCGAAACCCTGGCCGACGGTGTGGAGAAACTGACCTTCCCGGCCAACAGCGAACTGAGCGCCGATGACGACAGCATCAGCTATCTGGCGCAGACCCGGCCGCTGAGCGACACGCCATGGAATTTCACCCTGCTCACGCCGTTGCAGGACTTGCGTCGTGAAGCGATCAATCAGGGAATCCTGGTGGCGGTGGCCTTCGCCCTGGTGGCGTTCCTGCTGATCGCCTGGAACGAGCGGCGCAAGGTCATCGCCACGCGCCTCGCCGCCCGCGAAGCCTTGCAGGAAGCCAACAATCAACTGGAGCGTCGGATTACCGAACGCACCGGCGACCTGCGCGCCAGCAACGAACGGCTCAAGAGCCAGATCCGCGAGCGACGCCAGGCAGAAGAGACCCTGCGTCGCGCTCAGGACGAACTGGTGCAGGCCGGCAAACTCGCGGCCATCGGCCAGATGTCGACCAGCATCGCCCACGAACTGAACCAGCCGCTGGCGGCGATGCGCACCTTGTCCGGCAACACCATTCGCTTTCTGGAGCGCGGCCAGCTCGACGTCGCCAGCACCAACCTCAAGACCATCAACGACCTGATCGACCGCATGGGCCGGATCACCGCCAGCCTGCGCTCGTTCGCCCGGCGCGGCGACAATGAAGGCCAGGCCAGTCTCGGCAAAGCGGTGGACGCGGCCCTGCAACTGCTCGGCGCGCGGGTCGAGGGCATGGCGCTGCAACTGCACCGGCAGTTCAGCGACGTACAGGTGCAGATCGACCAGACCCGCCTCGAACAGATTCTGGTCAACCTGATCGGCAACGCCCTCGACGCCATGCAGACGCAACCTTCACCGCAGCTGTGGCTGGAAGGCGAAGAGTTCAACGGCAAATATCGCCTGCGGGTGCGCGACAACGGCCACGGCGTCGATGCCGAAGCACGCAAGCATCTGTTCGAGCCGTTCTTCACCACCAAACCCGGCGAACAGGGTCTGGGCCTCGGCCTGACCCTTTCCGCCAGCCTCGCGGCCGCCACCGGCGGGCATCTGGGTGTCGAACACCCGGCCAGCGGTGGCACCACCTTCGTCCTCAGTTTACCGTTGGTAAGCCCTACTCCTGCCGAGCCAATATGAACCACGACCTTAGTGTGCTGATCGTCGAAGACGACCCCCATGTGCTGCTCGGCTGCCAGCAGGCGCTGACCCTGGAAGACATTCCCTGCATCGGCGTCGGCAGTGCCGAAGAAGCGCTGGAGCGGGTCGGCGACAACTTTGCCGGGATCGTCATCAGCGACATTCGCCTGCCCGGCATCGATGGCCTGGAACTGCTGACCCGCCTCAAGGCGCGCGACCGCAGTTTGCCGGTGGTGCTGATCACCGGTCATGGCGACATCTCCATGGCGGTCGGCGCGATGCAGAAAGGCGCCTACGATTTCATGGAGAAACCGTTCTCGCCGGAGCGCCTGGTGGACGTCGCTCGTCGCGCACTGGAACAACGCAGCCTCGCCCGGGAAGTGTCTTCGCTGCGTCGGCAACTGGCCGAACGCGACTCCCTCGAAGGCCGGATCATCGGGCGCTCGCCAGCCATGCAGAACCTGCGCGAACTGATCGCCAACGTCGCCGACACCTCGGCCAACGTGCTGATCGAAGGCGAGACCGGCACCGGCAAGGAATTGGTCGCCCGCTGCCTGCACGACTTCAGTCGTCGGCATGCCAAGCAGTTCGTCGCGCTGAACTGCGGCGGCCTGCCGGAAAACCTCTTCGAAAGCGAGATCTTCGGTCATGAGGCCAACGCCTTCACCGGTGCCGGCAAACGGCGCATCGGCAAGATCGAGCATGCCGACGGCGGCACGCTGTTCCTCGATGAAGTGGAAAGCATGCCCCTGCCGTTGCAGATCAAACTGCTGCGGGTGTTGCAGGAACGCACCCTCGAACGCCTCGGTTCGAACCAGAGCGTGGCGGTGGATTGCCGGGTGATTGCCGCAACCAAATCCGACCTCGACGAAGCGAGCAAGGCCGGCGAGTTTCGCAGCGACTTGTACTACCGCCTCAACGTGGTGACGCTGGAACTGCCACCGCTGCGCGAGCGCCGTGAAGATATCCTGCAACTGTTCGAACACTTCACCCAGCAGTCGGCGCTGCGTTTCGACCGGGTGTTGCCGGAGCTGGACAACCAGACCCTGTCGAACCTGATGAGCCACGACTGGCCGGGCAACGTGCGTGAGTTGCGTAACGTCGCCGAGCGCTTTGCCCTCGGCCTGCCGGCGTTCAAGAAGTCCGGCGCCAGCAGCGGCGGTCAGGGGCTGGCGTTCGCCGAAGCGGTGGAAGCCTTCGAGCGCAACCTGCTCAATGACGCCTTGCAACGCAGTGGCGGCAACCTGACCCAGGCCAGTCAAGAACTGGGCATGGCCAAGACCACGCTGTTCGACAAAGTGAAAAAGTACGGGTTGAGCCACTGATGGATCTGATACTCAAAGCGGCACTCGGCGCGGCGGTGGTGCTGATCCTCGCCGCGCTGTCGAAGACCAAAAACTATTACATCGCCGGACTGGTGCCGCTGTTTCCGACCTTCGCCCTGATCGCCCACTACATCGTCGGCAAAGGTCGTTCGATCGACGATCTGAAGGCGACGATTGTGTTCGGCATGTGGTCGATCATTCCGTACTTCATCTATCTGGCGACGCTGTACGTGATGGTTGACCGCATGCGCCTGGAGGCTTCACTGGCGGTGGCGGTGGTCGCGTGGCTGATCGCGGCGACCGTGCTGGTCACGGTCTGGGTGCGCCTGCACAGCTGATCACAGCCTTGGCTTCACTCAGGATCTGCCGGCTCGCCCCGGATACACCTGCCTACTCTTTGAGTGACAGTGATGGCCCCTTCGCGAGCAAGCCCGCTCCCACATTTGAAATGCGCTCCCCTTGTGGGAGCGGGCTTGCTCGCGAAGAGGCCCGAATCAACACCGCCAAAACCTCAGCTACAGCAGGTTGCCGCTTGCCACCGGCTCGATCTGCGCCCAGTGCGAGGTGTCTTCACGGTGCTCTTGCAAATACGGCAAAACCGCCGCCAGCAAGGGCGCCTTGAACGCCTCCTGAAAGCGATGAGCCAGCCCCGGAATCAGCTTCAACTGACTGCCACGAATGTGCGCCGCCAGATGCACGCCGTGCATCACCGGCAACAGCGGATCGGCCGTGCCGTGCACCACCAGGGTCGGCACCCGCAGTTGATTGAGCAAGGCCACCCGGCTCGGCTCGGCAAGTATCGCCATGATCTGCCGTTTCACACCTTCAGGGTTGAACGCCCGGTCGTAGGCTACCGCCGCCTGATGCAGCAACGCTTGCCGGTCATCGGTGACCGCCGGGCTACCGAGCGCCGCCAGCAGATCGGCCTGCTGCTCCAGCGCCACCTCGCGATTCGGCGCACCACGCCGCGCCAGCAATTGCACGAGCGCCGCACTGGGCGCCGGCAAACCTTCGGCGCCGGAACTGGTCATGATCAGCGTCAGACTCTCTACCCGCTGCGGTGCCATCGCCGCCAGATGCTGGGCGATCATTCCGCCCATGCTCGCGCCCAGTACGTGAAACTGGTCGATGTGCAACGCGTCCATCAAGCCCAGCGCATCGTCGGCCATGTCCGTCAGCGAATAGGGCGCCGACACCGGCAAGCCGAGTTTGTAGCGCAGCACTTCAAAGGTCAGGTTGGCCTCGACCGGGGCCTGCCGCCAGGTCGACAGGCCGACATCGCGGTTGTCGTAGCGGATCACCCGAAAGCCCTGCTGACACAGCGCAACCACCACTTCGTCCGGCCAATGGATCAACTGACCACCCAGGCCCATGACCAGCAACAGCGCCGGATCCGAGGCACGGCCGATGCTCTGGTACGCCAGGCTCACCTGTGCCAGATCGACCCGTTCAGTCGGTACATTGACGTCGCAACGCGAAGCCGCCATCGACGGCAGGCCGAATAACAGCGCGGCCAACAGAAAAAATAAACGCATGAAGAAACACCGAAACGCAGAACCCCAGTAGAGCGCGAGTCTGATGAAGTTTGTTCAAGCGCGCTGCCACAGTTGCGTGACAGTTTGATGAAGATTGCCGAGCGGTCATCCTGCACAGCGTTCCGACGTCCGACACGATCTTCCACGCCAGCGCGATGAAGGCAACGAATCAGGCCGGAGCCGTCTGTACATCCTCTGAAACAAAACCACTATCCAGCGATAACCATGTACCGCATGGGGCTGTGAGAGCGCGCCTCTAATAGGCATGAAGGCCGGGATTACCCGGTCTGCATGCCCTCTGGAG
Source organism: Pseudomonas sp. lyk4-TYG-107 (assembly GCF_030209055.1). Lineage (NCBI taxonomy): Bacteria > Pseudomonadati > Pseudomonadota > Gammaproteobacteria > Pseudomonadales > Pseudomonadaceae > Pseudomonas > Pseudomonas sp. lyk4-TYG-107. The sequence goes on along the minus strand of NZ_JARVST010000020.1, from coordinate 92,469 downwards.
CCTTGTCGCATGTCCCACGCACTGCCCTCTGCAACGGCCGACTTCGGCCTTGATCAACGATTACAGCCATACGTCGATCAAACGCTTTACCTGTTGGCGACGGCTCGTTTGAACGACTGTCACCAGCAATGGCTGGATCTCCTGGCCCACCATCCCCAACAACCCGAAAGCGCTTGGTGGGATGTCCGCGCGCCCGGCACTGCGCTGTCGCGGCGCGAGCATGCCTTGAGCCTCTATCACCGGCATTTCGAGGCCGCGCTTCATTGGGCGGGGGCCGAAGGCAGGCTCGACGCCACACAACGACAGAGGCTGTCGCAGTTCCTCCCCCCTTCGAACAAGGTCGCGGCGGACCTGCGGGTCGCGCAGCCGGTACTCAACCGCGTCGATAACAGCCGCCTGCGTGTGTACGGCACGTTGCTGATCAAGCTGGAGGAAACGCTGCTGCTTTATCTGCCCACGCACTCGCAACCGTTGATCCGTTTCGAACAGCAGACCGCGCTGGAACGCTGGCTGATTGACCAGCAGCCGGATCCGTTACGCATCACCTCGCTGGACTTCATCGAGTTCGGTAGCGATCCACTCACACGCGCAATTGAACCACTGCTGTCCACATCGGCAAGCAGCGGTGCCAGTTGGGCCGCGCTCGACAAATTTTTCCCGGTCGCGCCCACCCTGCCGGAGAGTGCCGGGCAAACCGTCGATGAAGTTGCGCCCTTCGGTTTGCTGGTTGCCGATATTCCCCTGGACGCGCGCCGGCAGACGCTGGCGCTTGAACAACGTGCGCTCGACCGCTTGTTTGGCGACGCCGAGCTGAACAGCCCGCAACGTCAGCAACTGGCGCAACGATTCGACGCTTTGAGCGAGGCGCAGCAAGCCAGTCATGACGCGGCATCCGCCCTGCTCGACAGCCACCATCCGCTGACGATGCTCGAACTGCGCCAGGCCAGCAACCAGCACTACCACGCCCTGCTTCAGGCCCGTATCGCAGGGCTGCGCGCCGAGGTCGAACTGCAAAGGGCGCTGGATCATCTGACCGTCGAGGAACATCGGCGAATCATCGCGATGCTGGACGCACCGGGGCGCCATCTGCCGACAGCGGACGGGGTTATCGCCCGCCTATCGATGGCGGCGGCAGATCAGAACATGACCGCCGTCGAGGAGCTGCATGGCGTACTGATCATAGCGACGACCGCCGCACTGGAGCCTGACTCGAGCGACAGCCTGCTGCTTTACTGGCCGGGCGAGTTCGGCGGGCTGCAACGTTTTACTTCACGTACAGCGCTGGCACAGGATCTGTTCAAACATTCGCCGAACGACGGCGGGCTGACCCTGCACCTGACGCCGCTCACGGGGGACCCTCTGGCCTGGTCCCTTGATCGACAGCTCTATCAATGCGAACAGCAGGCCGCGCAGATCCTGCGTGACAACCCGCTGCCCGGCCGCGCCGACGAGCGCCGGGCCGAGATGGAAAAGCTGCGCGAACAATATCTGCCACGCCTGACCGTAGCGGTCGCGCAGGCCCGTGAACGGGCATTTACCGAACGTCAGGCGCAAGACCGCAGCGCAGCGCTGGCCGGCAACCTGCCTGCATGGTTTGAAAAGCTGGACGACGCGCCACGTGCACAGATCAAAACGCTGATCAGCCAGTACCTCGGCGCCATGCAACGCGCTCATGCGTTGCTCGAACGGGAATTACCGCCGCGTCAGGCCTTCGCCGAACAACGCATCGACGCCCGCTTGCGCGCAGACTTCGCGCTCAAACAAAGCGTGAGCGTGAGCCTCGACCTGCCCGACTCGACCTTCTGGCAAAAAACCGTGATGGAAGGCGCCGCGCCTGGCACACCGCAACGCAATATCCTGACCGCGAGCGACAAGCGCGGCGACCTCACCCTTGAACAACTGGCACAGGAAAACATCGATCAGGAGGTGCAGTGGCGCCTGTCATTCATGCGGGCCAGGATCCGCGCCGAGAACCCCACTGATCGACAGCGCCTCGAAGCCGGGATCACCCCGGCCTATTTGCGCAATCTGGTAACAGAGCTGGATCTGCCCGGACGTTACGAAGAACTGATTCGCCAGGCATTTTTCGGCGCGCCGGGAGAATCGGCGTTTCAGCAGGCTTGGCGCCGTGAATGCCTGAGCGAACCGTGGCGGCTGATGCTCAGGTTGCAAGGTGAGTTCGCGCTGCTGCAACGGCACATCGACAATGCAGGCCATGCCGTGCTGAAAGTCGCCATCGAGGCGACTACACCTCCGGCGTATGCCGTTAATGGACAACGCATCGCGCTGCTGCCGGTGCACCTGACCGTCGGTGGAGAGGACACCGCGCATCAGGGACCGAGCACGCTCGCGGGTGTCACGTTCATTGTCGAGCAAACCAGTGGCCTGACCCTGCTGTACCTGCCCGACAGCCCCGACGCAATCTTCCTGCGTCAATACGAAACGCTGGAACAGGCGCGGGTGGATCTGTTCAGGCGTTGTGTGGACAGCAAAATGGTCAGCTACCTGGCCGGACGCGCCGTGAGCGGCGATTTTGCCAGCCATGTCAGCCGGATCAACCAGGCCCAACTGCGCAATTTCGATGCGCTGATCGGCGTCGGGATGGCCTGGCCGGCGACCACATCGTTGGCCATTCATTTATTGAACGTACACATGGGCCGGTTGCTGGAGGCCCATCGCAGCAGTTCACGTTCCAACGATGCGTTGTATCTCGAACGCTGTGCACTGAAGTCCGGGGCGTTGTTCAACTATCTGAAAATGGCTATCGGCATGTTGCCGTTCGTGGGCGCGGCCGTGGCCCTGTATGACGCCTGGAACAGTGCCAATCTGGCGGTCGCGGCGTTCTTGCGCGGCGAGCTCGGACATGGTCTGGCGGAGGTGGAAGCGGTGCTGCTGTCGCTGATCGACGCGGCAATGGATGTGCTTCCCGGAACAGTTTCGGCACCCGCAGCCGCTCGTCTGGCCAGCCGCCAGCGGCAACGCGCGGCACTGGGCAGATCCGCCGCGATGTCGACGTCCTGGCAATGGACCAGGCAGACGCTCGAGCGTTTCAAGGGTTACGAGTACGAATACGAAATTTCCCTCGCCGGCCTGCACCCGGCCACCCACGGGGTCTATCGCAACGTCTACCGCCACGCCGATGGCGACTTCATTGTTCGTCAGGGCCGCATCTATCAGGTTCAGCTCAGCGATGCGCCGCGTGGCTGGAGGCTTTATGGCTCACGGATGCGCAGCTACAAACAACCGATCGCCCTCGACGAAAATGGCCAGTGGAACACCCATTACGCGGTGTACGGCACCGTTATGGACGGTGGCGGTGCAGGCGGTGGCGCCGTGCTCGGACATCTGGCCGACGGCATGGACCCGCTTTGGCCCGCGCCAATTCGCCAGTGGTTACCGCGCTGGTGGACCGATCGGCAACTGCGCAGGCAATTGACCCTGACCAACACCGCCGACGCCTATACCCGGCGCCTTGATAACCAGACACGCGCTTCCAACCAGTTGCTGGAGAACTACCAGAAACTCGACGTTGTCCAGCGCAAACCACTACAGGCAGCGCTCGACACAGCGTGCCTGAATGACATCGACCTCGCGATTGCCCAATACGACAACCTTACCGAACTGTTGCCCCTGAGCCATGGCCGCAAGCGTCTGCAGATCGAAGACATCCGCAGCCGCTGTGCCTGGATCGTGGTCGACCGCGCTGTGCAGCGCGTTACCTTGGCCCGCAATCGCTTGCTGGAGCACCTGAACCGGATCGATGCACTGGTTGCCGAATCCGATGCCACCCCCTTCGACAATACAGCGGCCCATATAAACCTCATGGCCCGGCGCAAGCAGGTACGCAAGGATTTCCTCAAGGAGTTCGATCAACTGCACGTAATCACCGAGCAGGCCAACCTGTGGAACAACCGCATAAGCAATCGTGCACAGAAAGTCCTGATGGCGAAAGACATGACCGCGCTCAACCGCAACCTTGGCGATAACACGCACCACTACCTGAGAACTGCACATCTGCTGGAAATCATTACCCACTACGATGCGGTCAGCGACCTGTCCTGGATGTATTTTCATACTCAGCTCAGAGACGCCCGGGTCAAGGTCGGGCGCGCGCTGCTGACCCAGCATCACCTGCCAGAAGTCAGCGCCAGCCTGGTCGAGCGCAAACAGGTGATCGAAGATTGCCTGCAGATCTATGCCGGTTTCCGTCGCCAGCTCAACGCCTGGACGCTGGGTTATGCGCAGCATCTGGATCTGGAACAGGTCGGGCCATTCCTCGATGGCTTGACCAAGGTCGAAGCACACGCGCGGCACTCGATCAAACAGCGTCCGCCAATCAAGCCGAAAGAGCCCGGCGGCAGGCAACTGTTCGAAACCGAGGACAATCAGTTGCTGATCGGTACCGAAAGCATTGATCCCGGCACCCGGGAAAAACGCTTTACCGTCGAAGGCATCGACGGTTTCCGCGAAACCTGGCTGCCGCGCGCCACTGGCAAGTACCACTTGCAAGCCCGACCTGCGCCAGCCGCTGCACCACTGCCGGCCGATGTTCAGCCGTTACTGGCCGAGGCGCGAAAACGTCTCGCGGCGGTTCCGGCCTACAGCAACCGGGTTCAGGCCTACGCCTCCCAGGACATGCTGCCAGTGGATCTGGAACACATGCTCTTCAGCGAAGCGACCGAGCTGAGTACCCGCGCGCAGACCATCGAGCGATTGTCACCGACCGAACCGGTGGTGCGACAACTGCACGACACGGCCGCTGAACTTCGGCGTATCGGCCGCACGCTGCGCATCGATCAGTCACTGCGCAGCAAGATGCCTACCGAAGGCTATCTGGATTATTTGCTGCAACAGCAGGTGGTGGAGATTCGCAAGGAAGGATCGCTGCGGGCACTGGGCAAACGCGCTGACGGGCGCAAGGATTTCCTTCAGGAATACCAGGTGCGCGACCTCACCAGCACGCCGCCGCGCACGCTGTGGTATGCGCACTTTCACTACACCTCGGACAAGGTGCCGTTCGCCGACTTCGTCAAAGCCCATCTGAAATTGCCGGAGCAACGCAATCTCGGCCTGCAATGGCAGCAGGCCCAGGCCGCCGGCGGTGCGCAGGTCGAGGCGATCTGGCGTGGCGATATCGGCAAACCGCTGGGCATTCGGCATTTCGCAGATCTCTAAGGAAAAAAACAGCGGGGCACTGGCTGTGCCCCGCTGCTTGAGCGGTCGACAGCATCGTCAACATGAGACAAACTCACTGTTTTCGTCCTGATCACAAATTTTCCTCATGGGGCCAGCAGTGCTTGAAATCCGTCATCTGAAAACCCTGCACGCCCTGCGCGAGGCTGACAGCCTGGTCGATGCCGCCGACCGCCTGCACCTGACCCAATCGGCGCTGTCGCACCAGTTCAAGGAACTGGAGGAGCGCCTGGGCATGCCGTTGTTCGTGCGCAAGACCAAACCGGTGCGTTTCACCAGCGCCGGCTTGCGCCTGCTGCAACTGGCTGACGCGACCCTGCCGCTGCTGCGCGCTGCCGAACGCGACATCAGTCGTCTGGCCGGGGGTACCGCCGGGCGTTTGCACATGGCGATCGAATGCCACAGCTGTTTCCAGTGGCTGATGCCGACCATCGACCAGTTCCGCGACGCCTGGCCGGAAGTCGAACTCGACCTCGCCTCGGGCTTCGCCTTCGCCCCGTTGCCGGCACTGGCCCGCGGCGATCTGGACCTGGTGGTGACCTCCGATCCGCTGGACATCGCCGGCATCACTTACGTGCCGCTGTTCACCTACGAAGCGATGCTCGCGGTGGCCAACCAGCACCCGCTGGCGAGCAAACCGTACATCGTCCCCGAAGACCTGCTGACTGAAACCCTGATCACCTACCCGGTAGAACGCGATCGGCTGGACATCTTCACCCGCTTCCTCGAACCGGCCGACATCGAACCGGCGCAAGTGCGCACCTCGGAGCTGTCGGTGATGATGATGCAACTGGTCGCCAGCGGCCGTGGCGTCTGCGGCATGCCGCACTGGGCGCTGCACGAATACAGCTCGCGCGGTTACGTGAAGGCCAAGCGTCTGGGCGAGAAGGGTCTGTTTGCCACGCTGTACGCGGCGATCCGCGCCGACATGCTCGATGCGCCGTACATGCGCGATTTCCTGCTGACCGCCAAGGACACATCATTCTCGACGCTGGATGGGGTCAGCGCGGTTCGCTGACACCAAGGTGCCTCATGACTGACGGTAAACCGAGAACATTTGCGAGACAAAAAGATTCATTGTGGTGAGGGGATTTATCCCCGATGGGCTGCGCAGCAGCCCTGAGACCTGTGCACTCGGTGTTTCAGATAGCCCGCGTTTGTAGGATTTGGGGCTGCTTCGCCGCCCATCGGGGATAAATCCCCTCGCCACAAAAACCTCTCACTTAGGGGGACGATCAGAGTTGTCGCCACATGTGAATCTTGTCGAAGTAGTCTTCGCCGACCCGCACCGCCAGCGGCTCCAGTCCGAACTGGATGAAGCCGCAGCGCTGGTACAGCTTGAACGCGGCGTCGTTGCCAGCGGTGACGGTCAGTTGGATCAGTTTCAGTGCCGGATGGGTGTGCGCTTCGGCGATGGCAGCCTGCACCAATTCATGGCCCAGACCGTGCTGGCGAAAATCGGCTGATACGTACATGCCGAACAGGGTCGACTTATGGCGGGCCTTTTCTCGCGGCTCGAATGCCAGGCCGACGATGCCGGCCAGTGTGCCTTCCTCGAACGCACCGAGCACTACGTCGAGCTTGCTGGTCAGCCGCGCTTCCCACCAGCTCAACGGCATCACCGCGCGCTCGCGCACGCTGGAGGTGAAGGCCTTCGGATGGCGGTCGTAGGCTTCGAGCATCAGCTCGCGGTAAGCCAGGGCATGACTGGCGTCGAGGCGTTCGATCCACATGTTCAGGCCGTCCTGCGTTGTTCAAGCATCAGACGCACCGCCAGACCGGCGAGTACAAATCCCATGAAGTAACGCTGCAGCGCCAGCCATGTCGGATTGCGCACGAACCACGACGCAATGCCCGCCGCGAACAGCGCGATCAGCAGATTGACGCTGAAACTGACGCTGATCTGGGTCAGGCCAAGAATGATGCTCTGGGTGAACACAGAACCGTGTTCGGGGCTGATGAATTGCGGAAACACCGAGAGGTAAAACACGGCGATTTTCGGGTTCAGTGCGCTGGTAAGAAAGCCCATGGTGATCAGTTTGCGCGACGAATCCGCCGGCAGTTGCTGCGCTTCGAACGGCGAGCGCGCACCGGGTCTGACCGCTTGCCAGGCCAGCCACAGCAGATACAGCGCACCGGCCCACTTCAGCACTTCATAAGCCAGCGGCACCGCCAGAAACACCGCGGTCAAGCCGGCGGCAGCGGCAAACATGTGCACGAAAAATCCGGCGACCACACCGAGCAACGAGGTGACCCCGGCCTTGCGCCCCTGACAGATCGAACGCGAGATCAGGTAGATCATGTTCGGCCCCGGCGTCAGTACCATCAACAGCGCGGCGGCGGCGAAGATCAGCAGGTCTTGAAGCGGGATCATGGCAATGTCCTTTGCGTGAATGATCAGGCGAGCGCCGTCAGTGAGCTGCGATAAAACGGCAGGATCAGGTCGCGTGTCAATGGCGCCAGAACCACAGCAGGATCAGTGGCGGGATCGATCCAGAGCACTTCCTCGATTTCGGCCGCGGGCGTCACATCGGCGTCGATGGTCAGCTGAAAAATCTCCGCTTGCACGACGAATCCCGGCTCATTGGCGGCCGGTGCCGAGAACTGGCCAAGGAAGCAGGCCTGCGCCGGGTCGATCTGCAGGCCCAGCTCTTCTTCCAGCTCGCGGGCCAGTGCGTGCACCGGCAACTCATGGGCTTCGATCTTGCCGCCCGGTTGCATGAACGCCGTGGTGCCGCGCTTGCGCACCAGCAGAGTCTGGCCTTCGGCGTTGAGCAACAGCGCCGCGGCGATACGGATGAGGTTTGGAGCGACAACGGATGCAGAGGTCATGGGTCAGCCACCGGCCTGGAAAAACCGCAAGGATCCCATGCCCGGGCTGATTCAGTCACCTCACAGGTCACTCCCCCTGAGCCTTGAGCGCGGTTTCATCCTCCTCGGGCAGCTTGACGAATATCTTGTATTTGCCGCCCTCCATGGCTTCGAAGGCAATCAGCTTTTCCACCAGCAGCGCGCTGAGCACCTTGCCGGCGTTGAGCAGCAGCATGCCGTTATCGGCATTGAGATTACGCGCCAGAATCATCCCTGCCGCCAGGTCCCGGGTGGTCAGCACCTTGACCGACGGGTCGGCGAGGGTGACGTCGCCCAGAAATGCCGCGCACACCTGAATGAAATCTTCGACCAGCTCGGGATCATACAAACGCCCGGCGTACTGCCGCAGGTAGAGCAGGGCTTCGTCGCTGTTCAAATGCCGTTCGAGGATCAGGCCGCGTTGCAACTCGACGAAATCCACTGCCAGTTTCAGCAACCGCGACCCCAACGGAATCGCCTCGCCCTTGAGCCGGTCAGGAAAACCGCTGCCGTCCCAGCGCTCCTGGTGATGCAGGATCAGACGGGCCGCGTCCTTCATCGGGTCAAGCGTCATCAACAGCGATTCGCTCTGCTTCGGATAGCTGCGATAACGCTCGCGATCGGTATGGCGCAGCAAGTCCGAAGGCGTGGTCATCATGCCGTCGGTCCAGCTCAGTTTGCCAATGTTGTACAGCGCGGCGGCCATGGTCAGATCACGGCTGGTGGCCTCGTCCAGACCGTGCTGTTTGCAGTAGCTGCGCACCAGTTCGATGATCTGCCGATTGGTCTGCTTGGCAGGCGGCAGACGCAAATTGGCCAGCAGCGAGAACACTTCGGTGCCGGTGACATAGCTGTGTTTGAGTTCTTCGTAGGCCAGGTCAAGCATGTCGGCGGTCTGCTGCAGTTCGGCAGTGCGCGCCGCGACGTGCTTTTCCAGGGTGCTGTTGAGCAGCTTGAGCTGGTCGTTCTGCACCTGGGTCAAGCGCTCCAGACGTAGGCGCTCCTGCTCGGAATGCTGATGTTCGAGGGCTTGGCGCAGGATCAGCAGCAACTCCTCGTCATTCCACGGTTTGCTGATGTAGCGGTGAATCTGCCCGTCGTTGATCGCCTTGATGATTGCCGACGGGTCGGCATAACCGGTGAGCATGATGCGCACGGTCGCCGGATAGCGTTGACGGACATGCGCCAGTAACGAGGCGCCATCCATGTTCGGCATGCGCGCATCGCTCATCACCAGGTCCACTGGCTGTTGCTCCAGCATCTCCAGCGCCTGGGCACCGCTGGTCGCCAACAGGACGTCATAGGGTTGTCCCCGCAGCAGACGACGCAGGCTGTTGAGGATCGATTCCTCGTCATCGACCAGCAACACCTTGGGTCGATGTACCGGCAAAGGGGCGGATTGCTCTTCCATGGCTTGGCCTCAAGAAACAGGGTTAACGACACATCGACCGACCGCCTCACTGGCCCGCGCCTGAGTCCAAGGCTAGATGATTTTTGACTGCATTCACGCAAATCTTCGCTCACAGGCCACGGCGTCGCGCCGGGACGACTATGCTGAACACGGCGCAATACTCCATCGGTCGAACCGACAAGTTGCGAGGGAAAAGGATGCCCCGGATGACACCCGCCAGCGGCCTCATAGGCGGCGCGGCATGAACCAGCCAGCAGCGCAGATCAATCGTCGGGTGCTTATCGTCGACGACAGCCCGTCGATTCATGGCGATTTCGCCAAGATTCTCTGCCCGCTCGTCCCCGCTGACGACGGCCTGGGCGAAACCGAGAATCTGTTGTTTGGCACCCCGTCCGCGACACCGTCCCAGCATTTCGAGCTGGACTCGGCCTTTCAGGGCCGCGAAGCGCTGGAAAAACTCGAAGCCGCGCTGGCTGAAAATCGCCCGTATGCCATGGCGTTCATCGACATGCGCATGCCGCCAGGCTGGGATGGCCTGGAGACCATCGAACGGCTGTGGCAAGTCGACCCCAAGCTGCAAGTCGCGCTGTGCACGGCGTATTCCGACTATTCCTGGGAAGACATCGACCAACGTCTGGCACTGAATGACCGCTTGCTGATTCTGAAAAAGCCGTTCGACGCGATCGAGATCCGGCAGATGGCCAGCGCGCTCACGGTCAAATGGCAGATGACCGAAGACGCCGAGCTGAAAATGAACCAGTTGGAACAGGCGGTTCAGGAGCGCACCCGCGAACTGTCCGACGCCAACATGATTGTGCAGAACAGCCCGACCATCCTGTACCGGCTGCGCGGCGATCCGTCGTTTGCCCTGATGTACATCTCCCACAACATCACCCGCTACGGCCATGTCGCCGCTGACCTGCTGCGCTCGCCCAACTGGGCGCAGGAACTGATTCACCCGGACGATCAGGCCAGCGTCGATGCCGCCATGGCCCGGGTGCTGGACCGGCATGCGTCAGGCGCTTCGATCGAGTTCCGGATGCGCACCGGCCAGGGCACCTGGCGCTGGGTGGAAAACCGCTATATCCCGGTGCGCGATGATGACGGCCGTCTGCTGGAAGTCGAAGGCATCATCCTCGACATCACCGAGCGCCGCGTGGCCGAGGAAAAACTGGCGTTGCTGGCCCGCTCCGACGGCCTGACAGGCCTGGCCAATCGCGCCACGCTGATCGAACGCCTGCATCAGGCCTTCGCCGCCGCGCGTCGGGGCGCTGCGCCGTTTGCGGTGTTTTACCTGGATCTTGACCACTTCAAGCGGATCAACGACACCTTGGGCCACCCGGTGGGCGATCTGCTGCTGCAGGAAGTCGCCCGCCGCATCAAATCAGGCGTGCGCGAAAGCGACGTGGTGGCGCGTCTGGGCGGCGATGAGTTCGCGATCCTGCAACTGGACGTCAGCGATCCGACCCAATCAGCCGCCATGGCAGCCAATATCCGCGACACGCTGCTGGCGCCCTACAACCTGGCCGGCAATGCGCTGCACATTTCGGTGAGCATCGGCATCAGCAGTTACAGCGGGCTCAGCCTCGACGCCGACAGCCTGCTCGGGCAGGCCGACATGGCGCTGTACCGCGCCAAGGAAATGGGGCGCAACCAGTATCACTTCCACTCCGAGGACATCTCGCGGGAAGTGGCCGAACGCATGACCCTGGTCGACGAATTGACCAGCGCCCTTCAGGGCAATCAACTGTTGCTGCATTACGCACCGGAGATTGACCTGCACAGCGGCAGGATTCTGGGCATGGAGGCACAAATCCTCTGGCAACATCCGCGCCTCGGTCTGCTGCCGGCCTCCGCTTTCGTACCGATAGCGGAGAAAACCGGCGCGATCATTCCGCTCGGACGCTGGGTACTGAATCACGCCTGCCACCAGATGCACCTGTGGCGAAATGACGGGGTCGCCCCGCCAGTGATGGCGATCAAGATTTCCCTGGCACAGCTCAAAAGTGGCCCCGAACTGATCTACGACGTTCTGCGCACCACCGCACGCTGGGAACTCGCCCCCTGGGACCTGCGATTCGATGTCACCGAAGCCACGCTGGCCCAGACCAAGTGGACCCACAACGATGCATTGCCGCGCCTGCGTGAGCTGGGCGTGGCGATTGCCATCGATGATTTCGGCACCGAATACTCCTCGTTCGATTACCTGAAAACCTACCGGGTCAATCACCTCAAACTGGCCCAGAGCTTTATCGCCAGCGCGTCCCAGGATGTGGCCGGAGCCAACGCCCTGCGAGCGATCGTCAATTTCGCCCGGGATCTGGACATCGGCATCATCGCCGAAGGCCAGACACCCCTGAATCGACCCGATGTACCCCGTGCCGAAGCACCGCTGCCCAGCGCACAGGGGTTGTATTTCAGCGAAGCGGTCAGCGCCGAACAGGCGGGCCGGTTGCTCCGGGACGTGCCCCGCGCGGCGCCCTCCCCCAAGGAGGATGAGGCATGAAAACGGCCTTCCCCCAGACCAACCGGCGCATCCTGATCATCGATGACACGCCAGCGATTCATGAAGACTTTCGCAAGATTCTGGCCCCGCAGGCGCAGGACGACGTCGACTTGCATCAGTTGGAACAGACGCTGTTCGGTACCCGCCAATCGCCGCACCTGACCTTCCAGCTCGACTCCGCCTATCAGGGCCAGGAAGCCCTGGCCCTGGTCAAACACGCGCTGGCCAGCGGCAACCCGTATGCCCTCGCCTTCATCGACATGCGCATGCCACCGGGCTGGGATGGCCTGGAAACCATCGAACAGCTATGGCGTGTCGATCCAAATCTGCAGGTTGCCCTGTGCACCGCGTACAGCGACTACAGCTGGGAGGCGATGGCCGAACGGCTGGAATTCGGCGACCAGTTGCTGATCCTGAAAAAGCCGTTCGACAGTCTGGAAATCCGTCAGATGGCCAACGCCCTGACCTGGAAATGGCAACTGGCGCAGGACGCGGCGCTGAAGATGCTCAGCCTTGAGCAGACCATCGAGGCGCGGGTTCACGAATTGCTCAAGGTCTCGCATCTGTTGCAATACGACAGCCTCACGGAGCTGCCCAACAGCACCCTGCTGGGTGATCGCCTGAGCCAGGCCATGGCTGTCTGCCGGCGCCATGACAAGCAACTGGTGGTGATGTTTCTCGGTCTGGATCGCTTCAAGCGCATCAACAATGCGTTGGGCCATCCGGCGGGCGATGAAATGCTCAAACGCACCGCCCGCCAACTGCTGTCATGCGTGCGTGATTCCGACTCGGTGTTTCGCTATGGCTCGGACGAGTTCGTGGTGATCCTCGGCGACATCAACCATCCACAGCAAACCCACGGCGTCGCGGAAAAACTGCTGGCCGCCATTCGTCTGCCGCAGACGATAGCCGGGCATGACGTCAGCGTCACCGCCAGCGTCGGCATCAGCGTGTACCCCGATGACGGCCTCGAAGCCATCGAGCTGATCAAAAAAGCCGAGACGGCGATGCGCAACGTCAAGGAGCACGGCCCTGACAGCGTTGGCTTCTTCATCGAAGCCATGAACCAGCACGCCCGCGAGCAGCACAACATCGAGTCGGGCATTCGCCGCGCTCTGCACGAGCACGAGTTTGTCCTGCACTATCAGCCGAAAATCGACCTGCGCAGCGGCACCGTGGTCGGCGCCGAAGCGCTGATACGCTGGCAGAAACCGGGACACGGCTGGATCTACCCGGCGGAGTTCATTCCGGTGGCAGAGGACAGTGGACTGATCGTGCCCTTGAGCAAATGGGTACTGGGCGAAGCCTGTCGCCAGACCCGCGCCTGGCAAACAGCCGGTCTGCCGCCGATCCGCATGTCGGTGAACATGTCACCCATCGATTTTCGCCAGCGTGACTTCGTTGCGGGCGTCGAACGCGTGCTTGAGCAGACAGGCCTGGCCCCTGACTGGCTGGAGATCGAGATCACCGAAGGTGTGCTGATGCAGAACGTCGAAACAACGATGGTTGCGCTCAATCGCTTGAAGGCGTTGGGCACCCGCCTGGCCATCGATGACTTCGGCACCGGCTATTCCAGCCTGAGTTACCTGCGCCGGTTTCCGATTGATGTGCTGAAGATCGACCAGTCGTTCATTCGCGGTCTGTGCAACGACAGCAACGATGCGGCACTGGTCAGCGCCATCATCAGCCTGGGCAGGAGTCTGGGGCTCAACGTCATCGCCGAAGGCATCGAAACCGCCGAGCAACTGGCGTTCCTCAAGGCCCACGACTGCGAAGAAGGTCAGGGCTACTTTTTCAGCAAGGCATTACCGGCTGACGACTTTGCGCACTGGCTGGCCAGCGCAGCCCCGCCACCGTGGACGGCGCGATGAACGCCTCGATACCGGCCTTGAGTCAAGGAGACGATTGGCGATGAACCTGTTCCGTCCCGCCATGACGCTGCTGCTGTGCGGACTCTGCGCCGGGGCCAGTGCCGACCCGCTGGACGAGCCGCTCAAACCGTTGCCCGCCGTGCCACAGCAGGACGCCCGGCGCGTGGAACTGGGACGCCGGTTATTCCACGAGCCACGCTTGTCGATCAACAACACACTGTCCTGTGCCAGTTGCCACCAACTGGACAAGAACGGTGCCGACAGCCGGGCGCTCTCGCTGGGGTTCGACGGCAAACCGGTGGCGGTCAACACACCGACCGTGTTCAACGCCAGCCTCAATTTCCGCCAGTTCTGGGACGGCCGCGTCGAGACGCTGGAAGAACAGAGCAATGTCGTCATCACCAGCCCCCATGAAATGGGCAGCGACTGGAGCACGGTCGTCGAGCGGATCGCCAACGACGCCGATTACCGCCGCGATTTCGCCGCCACCTACCCGGACGGCGTGACCAAGACCAACATCCAGCAGGCGCTGGCCAGTTTCGAACGTACCTTGCTGACCCCCAACTCACGCTTCGATCAGTACCTGCTGGGCAATACCGACATCCTCACGCTGGACGAAAAATACGGTTATCAGCGCTTCAAGGAGTACGGCTGTATCGCCTGCCATCAGGGGGTGAACATCGGCGGCAACATGTTCCAGAAATTCGGCGTGTTCGGTGATTACATTGCCGATCGCGGCAACCCGACCGTGGCCGATCAGGGTCGTTTCAACGTGACCGGCGACGAAGTCGACCGGGCGGTGTTCAAGGTGCCGAGCCTGCGCAATGTCGCGATCACCGCACCGTATTTCCACGACGGCTCGGCGCCCACCCTCGAACGGGCCGTGGATGTGATGTTCCAGTATCAGTTGGGGCGCATGCCCAGCGAAGAGGACAAACGGCTGATCATGCTGTTTCTCACAACCCTGACCGGCCAACGGGAAGACAAACCATGATCAACATCTCGCGGCGACGCAGCCTGCTGTTGCTGACCCTGGTCGCCCTGGCACTGGCCTCGATCCTGCTGTTTCTGTACTTCAAGTCCAGCTCCGACCAGACCATGACGTACACCGAGTCGCGGGATCTGATCCGGCAGATCAAACAGCAGAACTCACTGTGGGAAAACGAGATCCTCAAGGCCAGGGTGGCACTGACCCACAACTACGATCCGCTGGTGTCACCGATGAACGAGATGAACCGGCTGTGGGCGCGCTTCGACGCAATCGAATCCGGTCATGGTCGCAGCGACTCGGCGCAATGGAACGAAGCTCACGAGGGTTTTCTGCAGGCGATGCAGGAGAAAACCCGTCTGGTCGAACAGTTCAAATCGCACAACGCGCTGCTGCGCAATTCCCTGGCGTTTTTGCCCACCGCCGAAGACGACATCCAAGAGCAGCTCGCCAACCTGGCGGACCTGGATAAATTACAGCTGCAGAACATCACCACCGACACCTATGACCTGCTGCTCAGCGCCTTGGAATTCGCCCAGGTCACCTCCGACGACAGGGCCGCCGACATCGAGGTCGGACTGAACAAACTGAAGGTCAACGCCCAACGCCTTCCGCCGGCGTTTGAAGCCCCGATCAAGATCATGAGCAATCACATCAGCCTGATCGCTCGCGAGCAGCCACTGGTCAATCAGTTGCTCGAAAGCATCGAAAACATTCCCGTGGCCGAGCGCCTGGACACCCTCACCACCATGCTCGATCGCGATCAACAGCGCGTCGATCAGGTCGACCGCCAATACCACTTCTATCTGCTGCTGTTCTCGGTGCTGCTGATGTTGTCGCTGGTGTGGCTGGCCATCCGCCTGATCGGCAGTTTCGCCGAGATCAATCGGGTCAATACGGCCCTGCAAACCGCCAACGATGCACTGGAGCAACGCGTCGAGGAGCGCACCCGGGAACTCAAGAACGCCCAGAGCGAGCTGCTCGACGCTGCACGTCAGGCCGGCATGGCGGAAATCGCCACCAACGTGCTGCACAACGTCGGCAACGTGCTCAACAGCGTGAACATTTCCAGCGATCTGATCGCGCGCAAGCTGCGCAGCAGCAAGACCCAGGGCCTGGGCAAGGCGATGCAGCTGATCAACGAGCACCCGCACGACCTCGGCGCCTTTCTCAGCGAAGACGCCAAGGGCAAATTGCTCCCCGGTTATCTCAACCAGTTGGTCGGAGCCATCGCCCAGGAACAGCAGGAAATGATCGACGAATTGAACCAGATGAACAAAAGCGTCGATCACATCAAGGACATCGTCGCCACCCAGCAATCCTACGCCGGCGCCAACAGCATGACCGAGCCGCTGTTTATCAACGAGCTGCTCGAAGATGCGTTGCGCATGAACGCCGGGGCCCTGACCCGGCATCACGTCACGGTGGTCAAGGAGTACGCCGAGGTGCCGCAGGTGATGGGCGACAAACACCGTTTGCTGCTGATCCTGATCAACCTCATCAGCAATGCCAAATACGCCATGTCTGACCTCAGCAACCGCCCCCGCACCATGACCCTGGCGGTAAGAATCGTCGATGACAACTTCCTCGAAATCAGCGTCAGGGACGACGGCGAAGGCATCGCGCCGGAAAACATGACGCGGATCTTTGCCCACGGTTTCACCACCCGCAAGGAAGGTCACGGCTTCGGTCTGCACAGCTGCGCGCTGGCGGCCATCGAGATGAACGGGCACCTCACCGCGCACAGCGACGGACCGGGCAAAGGCGCGCTGTTCACCTTGCAGATCCCCCTGATCAGCGTCACGGAGAACGCATGAGCGAGCTGTCGAACCGCCGCATTCTGCTGATCGACGACATGCCGTCGATTCATGAAGACTTCCGCAAGATCCTCGCGCCACCGGCAGCACAGTCAGTGGAACTGGACGAGATGGAAGCAGCACTGTTTGGCGCTCAGATTCGCGCCGAACGTCCGCCGTTCGAGCTGGACTCGGCCTACGGCGGCGAGGAAGGTCTGGGCAAACTGATGCAGGCCTTGCAGGAACAACGCCCTTACGCGCTGGCCTTCGTCGACATGCGCATGCCCGATGGCTGGGACGGCGCGAAGACCATCGAACACCTGTGGCAGCAGGATCCGCAGTTGCAGGTGGTGGTGTGTACCGCCTACTCGGATTATTCCTGGGATGAACTGCTCGAACGTCTGCAGGCGCATGACCGGTTACTGATCCTGAAAAAGCCGTTCGACAACATCGAAGTGCAGCAGATGGCCAACACCCTGCTGACCAAATGGCAGATGACCGAACGCGCCTCGTTGCAGATGCATCATCTGGAACATCTGGTCGATCAGCGTACCGCGCAGTTCAAGCAGGCCAGCGAAGAACTGCAGCGCGAAATAGATGAACGCAAGCAACTGGAAAGTCAGTTGGTGCAGTCGGAAAAGCTTGCTTCACTGGGGCAAATGGCAGCCGGCGTGGCCCATGAAATCAATAACCCGATCGGCTTCATCTCCTCCAACCTCGGCACCCTCGACGGCTACTTCAACCAATTGTTGAGCGTACTCGATGCCTGGCAGACGCTGGGCCCCACGCCGGACAGCGAATCCGTAGCCCGGCTTGAGCAACTGCGCAAAGACGCCGATCTGGATTTTCTGCTCGAAGACATCCCGGTGTTGATCCGCGAATCCAAGGAAGGCATTGGCCGGGTCGGACAGATCGTCAAGGATCTGAAGGATTTCTCCCGGGTCGATACCCATCAGCAATGGCAGTGGGCCAATCTGCAACAAGGCATCGACTCGACGCTGAACATCGTCGCCAGCGAACTCAAGTACAAGGCCGATGTGATCAAGGAATATCAACCGTTGCCGGACATCGAGTGCCTGCCCTCGCAAATCAATCAGGTGATCATGAACCTGGTGGTCAACGCGGCGCAGGCCATGGGCCCCGAGCGCGGCACCATTACTTTGCGTACCGGGCAGCAGCAGGACACGGCCTGGGTGGAAGTCGCGGATACCGGCGCGGGGATCGCGCCGGACATCCTGCAGAAAATCTTCGATCCGTTTTTCACCACCAAACCGGTCGGTCAGGGCACCGGGCTGGGCCTGTCCCTGTCCTACGGCATCGTGAAAAAACACGGCGGCGACATTTCAGTCCGCAGCGAACCGGGCGTGGGCACAACCTTTCGCGTCGAGTTACCGATGCGCCAAAGCCGACCCGCAGCCTGAGGTGTCTCAGGTCGCTTCCTGAAAATCCATCTCCGGCGGCTGACGACGAAAGCCGCCCGTGAGCACCGCCAGATACACCACGCCAATCGCCAGCCAGCTCAGGCCCAGATACACCGCCAGGTGATCCAGGCTGACCATCAGCCACAAGTCCGCCACCAACCCGATGAACGGGAAGAGCAGAAACAGCACCAGCTCACGCGGGCCCTTTTTCTCGCCGCCGATCCAGTAATGAAAGATCACCGACAGGTTGACCAGACTGAACGCCAGGAACGCGCCGAAGTTGATGAACGAAGTGGACGTGGTCACGTCGAGTTTCAGCGCCAGCAACGCCACCACTGCACACAGCAGGATGCTGTTGACCGGTGTGCCGAAGCGCGCATGCAAGGTGCCGAAAAACGACTTGGGCAACACGCCGTCGCGGCCCATCGCAAACAGCAGGCGCGAACCGCTGGCCTGGGCCGACAATCCCGAGGCGAACTGGCCGACGATCAGGCCGATGAGGAAGATCGAGACGAACAGATCGCCGCCGATGTTGCGCGCAATTTCATAGGCCGCCGAGTCGACGCTGTCGAACTGGAATGACGGGTGGGCGATCTGCACAAAGTACGACACCCCGACGAAGATCAGCCCGCCAATCAGCGTGATCAACATGATCGCCCGTGGAATGGTGCGGCGTGGGTCGCGGGTCTCTTCGGTCAGCGTGCTGACCGCGTCGAAACCGAGGAACGAATAACAGGCGATGGCCGCGCCACTCATGATCAGCGGCATCTGCATGTCGCCATTGAAGAACGGTTTGATCGACCACAACGGCGTGCGCGCATCGCCGCCGACGTAGTGCACGCACAACGCGACGAAAGCGATCAGCACCAGAAATTGCACCAGCATCAGCAAGGCGTTGATGCCGTTGGCCAGTTTCAGACCGATGATGTTGATCGCGCTGGTGATGCCGATGAACGCCAGTACCCAGATCCACTGCGGGATCGACGGGAAGGCCGAAGCGAGGTACGCCGCGCCGATCAGCCAGATCGCCATCGGCAAAAACAGGTAATCGAGCAGCACCGCCCAACCGGCGATGAAGCCGAGCTTGGGGCTGATCGCCTTGCGCACGTAGCTGTAAGCGGAACCGGCGACCGGGAACGCGGCGGCCATGCGCCCGTAGCTCATGGCGGTGAAGAACATCGCCACCAGTGCCGCCAGATACGCGGCCGGGACCATGCCGGCGGTGGATTGCGCGAGGATGCCGAAAGTGCCGAGGACAATGATCGGCGTCATGTAGGCGATGCCGAACAGCACCACCGACCCTAATGAAAGGGTGCGTTGCAAACGAGCCATGGGCGACTTACTCCGAATGTTATTGGATTTATGGCAGAGCCGAGTTCGGCGAATATTTCGGGTGTGGCTTTGTTGTTTTTTGGATCAAGCAGGTGTGTTGTCTGGACTGGCCTCTTCGCGAGCAAGCCCGCTCCCACAGTGACCGCATTCCCCTGTGGGAGCGGGCTTGCTCGCGAAGGCGTCAGCCCGACCGACACAGCATCCCGATCAGTGCGCAGGAATCAGCAACTCGCGCAGTCCGCCAGCGTGCTCCACCATCTCCCCCGGCAGTTTCAAACGCTGATCATCCAGGTAGCGGTAATCCTTGCGCGCAATCACCAACCGGTCGAAATCCAGCTCGACGCTGAACTGCCCCTCTTCCCGCCCCGCTTCGAACAGCAATTCCCCCAGCGGATCCACCAGCGCACTGCCGCCGGCAAACATCAAACCGTCATCCCCGGCCTCGACGCGGTTGACCATCAGCGCAAACGCCTGGTTTTCCTGGGCGCGGGCCATGATCGCGGTACGGTGAGTCGGGGCGTACGGGTCCATGTTGCCGTTGGTCACGATCAGCAATTCGGCACCCAGTTGCGCCAGTGCGCGGGCGGATTCGGGAAACTCGATGTCGTAGCAGATCAGCAGGCCGACGCGCACGCCGTTCCACTCGCAAGTGGCATAGCGGTCGCCCGCCTCGAACACGCCGCGATCCGACGCCCAGAGGTGGGTTTTGCGATATTTCAGCGCGATGCCTTCCGGGGTGATCAGCAGCGTGGTGTTGTAGAAGCGCCCGTTGTCGCTTTCGGCCATGCCGATCACCACGGCGATATTGCGCTCGCGGGCGGCGGCCAGCACGGCGCGGACGGTCGGGCCATCCAGCGGCTCGGCGATCTGCGCCACGGTGTCGGCGCTCGGGAAGCCCATCAGGTGGGTTTCCGGGAACACGATCAATTGCGTGTCGGCGGCGCATGCGGCAATCGCCGCGAGGGCACGTTCGAGGTTGTACGCCGTGTCTTTGTCACGGCCCGCCAGTTGGGCGAGTTCGACTTTCATCGCGAGTCCTTATGGTCATGGCCGGGCGCTGAAAGATTGCCCGGTGGCTGTCTGTGGGCCAGTATGCGCAGCAAGCAACCGGCCAGGGAATCACGCGGCCGGGGTAACCCGATAGGGGTAGATCCATGACCGTTTCGTTTGATGACATCACCTGGCACCGCGCCGTCGGGCAACTGATCGACGCGCTCGACAAGCCGAATTTCTGGGCGCAACTGGTGCGCCTGCTCGACCAGTACGTGGCGTTCGATAGTTGGGTGGTGCTGCTGTTCAGTGCCGATCAGCACCCGCAGGTGTTCGCCGAATGCCCCGGCGAGGACGGCAGTCCCGACCCGCTGTTTCAGGATTATCTGCGCGGGTTGTACCTGCTCGACCCGTTCTACATCGCCTGCCGCGAGCAGTCGCGCACCGGGCTGTACCGCCTGTCCGAGGTGGCACCGGAGCATTTCGAGCTGACCGAGTATTACCAGCGATACTTTCGTCTGAATGTGGTCGCCGACGAAATCCAGTTCAATTGCCAACTCGAAGGCGAGCGCACGCTGTGTCTGTCGCTGGGCAGTGAAAAACGTTTCACTGGCGAACAGATCGCTTTGCTGTCTTTGATCCAGCCGTGGGTGCTGGGCCTGTTGCGTCAGCGCCTGCCGTACGAGATCAACCAGACCGTGGCCCTCGCTGCCGCGCCAGCTGCGGCCGACTGGCGAGTGCAACTGGAAGCCTCGGTGCAACAACTCAAGGGTGCGCAACTGACCGCCCGGGAGCTGGATGTCGGGCGTTTGATGCTCAGCGGTTGCTCCAGTAAAGAAATCGCCCGTAAGCTGGAAATCTCCGTAGAAACCGTGAAAGTCCATAAGAAACACATGTACAGCAAGCTGGGGATCAAATCCCAGTCGGAGCTGTTTTCGATTTTTCTCCAGGCGCAGAACGCCTGATAACGCGTGGAAATGCTTTCCTGTGTCGACAGATTCTCTGTGGTTAGGGGATTCATCCCCGATGGGCTGCGCAGCAGCCCCAAGTCTATGCATGCGGTCTTTCAGTTAAACCGCAGTGAATGGTTTTGGGGCGGCTTCGCCACCCATCGGGGATAAATCCCCTCACCACAATAAATCTCATCAACAGGCCCGCCTGCTGCCACAGGTTTGCAAACCATTGAGTCCGAACCAAGGAAACCGTATGAGCCTGTCACTCCTCAGCCGCTACGCCTTCTTTGCCGTCTGCGTGATTTTCACCCTCGCCAGCCTGCCCTTTCTCGAACACGACTGGCTGTGGCCGATCACCGCCGTCACCGGCGTGCTGAGCCTGCTCGGTCTGTTCGACCTGCTGCAGAGCCCGCACGCGGTGCGCCGCAACTACCCGATCCTGGGCAACATCCGCTATCTGGTCGAAGGCATCCGCCCGGAGATCCGCCAGTACCTGCTGGAATCCGACAGCGACGCCCTGCCCTTCTCCCGCGCCCAGCGTTCGCTGGTGTACTCGCGGGCGAAAAATGAAAGCGCCGACAAACCCTTCGGTACGCTGATCGACGTCTATCAATCAGGCTTCGAATTCATCGGCCACTCGATGCGCCCGGCACCGTTGAGCGACCCCAACAGTTTCCGCGTCACCGTCGGCGGCCCGCAGTGCACCCAGCCGTATTCGGCCTCGGTGTTCAACATCTCGGCGATGAGCTTCGGCTCGCTCAGCGCCAACGCCATCCGCGCGCTGAATCAGGGCGCCAAGCTCGGCAACTTCGCCCACGACACCGGCGAAGGCAGCATCAGCCCGTATCACCGCGAACACGGCGGCGACCTGACCTGGGAACTGGGCAGCGGCTACTTCGGCTGCCGCACCAGCGACGGCCGTTTCGACCCGGAACGCTTTGCCACCCAGGCGCAGAACCCGCAGGTGCGGATGATCGAAATCAAGATGAGCCAGGGCGCCAAACCCGGTCACGGCGGGATCTTGCCCAAGCACAAGGTGACCCAGGAAATCGCCGACACCCGCGGCATCATGATGGGCGAAGACTGCATCTCGCCGTCACGCCACAGCGCGTTTTCCACGCCGATCGAAATGATGCATTTCATCCAGCAACTGCGTGAACTGTCCGGCGGTAAACCGGTGGGCTTCAAGTTCTGCCTCGGTCATCCGTGGGAGTTCATGGGCATCGCCAAGGCCATGCTGGAAACCGGCATCCTGCCGGACTTTATCGTGGTCGACGGCAAGGAAGGTGGCACCGGCGCCGCGCCCGTGGAGTTCACCGACCACATCGGCGTACCGATGCGCGAGGGTCTACTGTTTGTGCACAACACCCTGGTCGGCCTGAACCTGCGCGACAAGATCAAACTCGGCGCCAGCGGCAAGATCGTCAGTGCCTTCGACATCGCCAGCGTGCTGGCCATCGGCGCCGACTGGGCCAACTCGGCGCGCGGTTTCATGTTCGCCATCGTTATAAACCCTATACTCGTTCAACTATTCAGATTTCAGCTCACTTCGACCACCCCCGATACTGCAGCGTAATTACCCTCTTCCCTCCCGCGACTACGCGTCCGAGCACGACCAAGGCCAAATATTGCCGTTCGTCCATGAAGCGGTCTAGCCGATTTGACCGACTTGGCCTGACCAGCTAAACCGATATCTACCCCTAACTATTATATGAGTACCCCTCATGGTTCGTCGTACGTATCACAGCGTGGTCGAAATCCCAATGGGGGGGCGCGAAGCTGGACGAGCGCTTCCCACGCTCATATTGCAAGATGGCGAGCCGAGTTTGTACAGCCTGGCGTGGACGCGAAATATGATGATTGACGACGATAGCAGCCCAATGCATCTATCGAAATCTATCGCTGCGGTCGGTCTGTTTTATGACTTTTATATTGGGGTGTATGGCGGTAAGGTTTTGGCACCCGAGGAAATGTCCGGGCTCATGCGGCAATTTTTCCAGGCAAGAGCATATGGCTGCAGCGACCTCGGCTGGGAACCTGTGGGACGAAAAACCGCAAAAATCGATGTGCGTCGCGCAAGTGAATTTTCTAGTTTTTGTTCAAAAAACTTCGGAAGTATGCCGATCAACCCCATAGAAACAAAGCTTGTAGAAAACCTCAACGTTTCAGAGCAAATGGCGCACTATGCGAACCTTAAAAACCGTAAAAACTGGGACTTACTCTACCACCTGACTCCGACTACTCAATTAGGGCAGGGGATTGTTAACAATTATTCTTTCAACCCCAAGTCCGGCTTCAAACAGCAAGCACCAAAGCATGAATACTTCCCACCAGATAAAATCCTGAGTTTAATCAAAGCCACAGACAGCCTAAGAGACAAACTTGCCTTCTTGATTTTGTTTTTCGGAGGACTTCGCGAATCAGAATTAATGCACTTATACATCTCAGATATAACAGTAATTAACGGTAGTGGAAGTATAAGAATAGGCGACCCCGAGTCTTCGCTATATGAGTGGGATGATCGTTTCCGAGGAAAACAGCAAGGACTACGCTCGAGATTCCTGCATGAGCGCTATGGTCTCATCCCTCGAAACAAACTGGGCTTAACTGATCCATTACACAGCGGATGGAAAGGCATGCTGTACGCGAAAAACAATGACGAAGCAAACTTCGAATGGCTAGTACCTGAAGTTGGAGAGTTATTTGGTCGACTACATCACCGATATCTACGCGAATTCAGAACATCCATTAGCGATGACCACCCGTATTACTTTATTAATATAAAAAACCACTTCTTCGGCTCGCCACTGAAGATCTCAAACTTTATAAAAAGCTTTTATCGTGCAGCAAAAAGAGTTGGTTTATCGCCTACCGAATCCGGAGTAAACCCTCACGGAGCTAGACATTTCTATGGCTATTTTTGCGCTTCACATCTGAGAATCCCTATTGAACAAACTCAGCTAATGATGAGGCACGCATCTATAACATCTACACAAGTATATTACGCACTCGAAGACAGAGTGGTCAGGGATGAGCTAAAAAAAGGATACGAGCGCTTAGCGAAAGATGTGCCCAGCTTCGCACAAAGTTTGATCGACTTCACTCAGATGGACTGACAGCATGCATATTCAATCCATAGCCCCGGCATCTGGAAAACAAATCACAATCAATTTGAGCTCCGACCGGTGCTTTGTTTTCGACCATGTTCTAAAATCCGACATTGAAGACGCCATCATAGAGTATGAATCAAATAAAATGAACTCTCTCTGGCAGGGCTTTTACTCAGAGATCGTTACAGAAAAAGAATCTACGTACCTAGAAGGTTTTAGGTCTAAAAGCACAGCGATCAACGGACAGTCCTTCAAATACCTTAGAAGCTCCTGCATACAAAGCGTGTTAGCTTCAAGGTTGGTGGGTTTAGAGCTAGTAAAGTATGTGCAATCACTGCCACTAGATGGACAGCGTCACATTTTGGAAACCTGCTTCCCCAGAAACCATGAAGAAGCTGTTGAAACAATTCAAAACTACGAGTTAAAGTTCGGAGAGGACAAACTTTCCATATTAGAAAACTGCATACTACCCGAAGACTTCGTTAACTACATCACATACGAACTTTTCAACAGTCAGACGGTTACAGACAAGGAAACCAACGAATATTTTAACTTGCTGGTAAAATTCTGGTCAAAAGGATTAATACTTCTGCCGCAAAAGCTGAGACAGCTCAATGCCGGAGCGAAGTGGGTAACAATTTGTGGTGCAAATCCTGACATTCAAAATACGATAAAACAGCTTTATACGACAAGTAACAAATCGAAATCATCCGACAGACGACTGGCTTTCATTGCCACCTACTTCGCCACAACTAACACTATTTTTCGCCAAGATTTAAGCGCAGATTTAATTTGCAAGTTTGAAGAGACAACCTCCCCTGATATAGTTTCACAATATCAAGACCCAAAATATTCCACAGAGGATGTAAAACGTCCACTTGGCGATCTTCACAAGGCAACGCTCTATATGCTGCTAGGATTCAATGCCTGCAACCCTAGTATCGCCGTAGAATTTTCGCCACGGAGAAAATTTACAGAACCAAAATCTCCACGGAAGGATTTACGGTTTGGTTGGATAACTGATGAGTTCCCCATACTCTCAGGATGGGTCAAATATCTATATCTTTTTATAACTTCGCTCAACAATGCGAGAGTCAGCCGAGAAATCACGGAGCTCGGACACCTTATAGCGTTTCTTGGAACGCACGAGAACCCACCTATTCATCCGTGGGAAACGTCTCGACATCTCCACATTACCGATGTCACTCTCGTAAATCAAAATACATTCTATGAATACCTAACTTCAACCGTGTCCACTGACGCAAAAACCTTGAAGCATACAGCAACTACAATTAGAAAATTTTTTCTATGGCTTAGAGAATATCTAATAAGCGAAGGCAAGTTGATTGAGAGCCGATTTGTGGATCCGGTAATTGAGACCGATAGCTTCGGAAGACGGCCATTCAGCAACAGGACTCATCGAGACGCTCTGCCTTCATTTTTGATGACCGACATGAAAGAAATTATTGTTAAAGATGATTTCGCGTTTCCTAGGTCTTGCTATCGCAGCGTTATTACGACCGTCGATCAGCAGACTGGATATAGTGTTAGGGAATTCTATCCGGGACTAGCTATTTGCATGTATACACTTCTAGAAGCGCCCATCCGTAGTCACCAAGCGCGCTGGCTAGACTCAGGGGTCTTTGATGAAAAAATATTCAACCCTGATACTTATCGATCTGAATACAACCTATCACCATACGCAATTCCAAGGCGTCAAGAAGGTGTATTACAACTTTCGAGCGATGCTTTAAGATCAGAAAACTGGCTTACCATGTGGGTGAATACCAATAAAACATCGATCAAACAGGAAATTTCGGGCTATAAAATACCGTACATTTCTTCGTGCCTCGAATCACTTATCAACATCCAACTGGATTGGTGCAAGCGATTTTTACCAGAACTAACAGCGCCACTAAGCTATCGCTATTATATGCAAGACGTTCGGGAAATTCGACACAACAGGAACTTAGGCGGGCCGGAAGTCGCCCCGCTCTTCAGAGATCCTACCCAGCCTGATCAGAAGCTTCCATTGCCGTACTCCCGCCTCAGTCGATTCTATACACTTTTGCTTAAGGAAACTGAAAAGCGACACCTTGAAAAATATGGGCAAAAAATATATTTGACTACAACCAACAGCAAGGGCAAAGAGGTTTGGACTGTCGACCTCCATTCTTTACGAGTCAGCGGCATCACAAACTTGATAGAAGCTGGAGTTCCAATTGAAGTAGTGCAACAGTTTGTGGCTGGGCACAAAACGATTGTCATGACACTGCACTACTTAAAGTATTCGCCTGAAAAGCTCAGAATCTTTATCGAGGAAGCCCATCGACGCATGCAGGAGGATAATAACTTCGTAGGGTCAGATGGGTTTATTAAGGCAATTGGAGACTTCGCTCCGTTTTTGTTAAGTCAAGACGGCCCAGGAGTCGGCCCCGGCTTTGAAGCCCTTAATATGGGTGACGGAATCACAGTGATTAACAGTGATGGCATCTGCCCTGGTACGTCATGCAGTACAGGATTTGTAATCAGGGAAGGATCCAGCCCCATTTACGGCCCAGTACCCGGAGGAAAGCGTTGTCCGCTTTGTAGATATTGGATTACAGGCCCAGCTCACCTGCTCGGACAGATCGCAGGGGTTAATAACGTAGGCTATTCGATTCGCAAGAAGGGATTCGAGGTGCGCCGGCTCAACGAGCTCAAAGCTGATGCAGAAGATAGTGGCAACCAGCGTCTGGCTCGAGAGCTACGGGATCGAGTCGATTTGCTGAACCGTGAACTAGATATTGACGTTGCTGAATGGGGTGCGAGATATAAATACGCAGAGCAATCGTCTGCTCAAATGGACGAATATCTCAAGGCGAAGCAGAAAATCATCGCAACGGATTCCACGCCACACGTGCCCATGAACACTTCAAGCCCCCCCCTCGAACTCAAGGTTACCTTAGAGAGTGCTCATGAATTTGCGCTTCTTGACCAAATAACTCAAATGGCAGTTTTCAATCCAGGCTTTCCCAACCATCAGGCAGAGTTGGAGAAAAATCAAGTGCTCTCCAAAATGATGGTTCAAAACGGTATGAAACCATTTCTTCTCTCGCTCTCCGAGGAACATGCTCGTGAGGCGGGCAATCTGTTGTCTGCTCTCGTGCTGCAGCAGGTAAATGCTCAAGATCTCGATGAGGTATTAAAGGGCAAGAAATCACTGGAGGATTATCCCAACCTTTCGCTCGCGTTGACGAAGCTTGAGCAAATATCTAATGCTGAGCAAGAATTCCTACCTGCTGCTTTGAGCGCTCTCTCTAAGCAGATCGATACCTCAGACCATTTTGTGAGTCCAGAAATTGATCAGAACGATGAGGACATGTTCGGATGAACGCTGCCGAGAACATCACTGCGATTTTCGAGCAATGCATGGCGGACTCAAACAACCCGCGCCAAAAAGAGTCTTTGAGGCGCATCCACAAAGCGTGTGAATACCTACAGCAACAGGATATTCGCATCACGCCATCTCAAGTGGAGCGATATTGCATTGATCACGACTGGGACGGGCCAAAAGCTCAGTCCATTCGTAATTCACCTGCGCTGAGTAAATACCTCACTCTGCGCAAGTCCGGGCAGGTTATTCGCACCAATAAAGCTTCCCGCCCTATCCCACTGATCGCCGACGAAACACTGCGAGCCTACGTCAACCTCTTGACCGAAGAACGAGACCAAGCAATTGCGGATAAGGCAAGGATTGTAAAAGGGCTTCGCAACATACCTGGCATTCCTGTGGACGACCTAATTCGTCAAGGCTTCGGCGGCAAGCCTTCGCCTGCAAAACATGAAGAATTCCGACTTCCCCCTTTAATGATTGAAGCTCTGGGAAGGCTTTTCGACGAGCAACGGCTTTCGGACTGCGGATTGAAGCTATACCGCGAGCGGTTGGTACATACGCTTACCGGCAACGTACTGCTGGAAAAAAGACACGTAGAAGCGATTCATGCTTTAGGGCAAGCAAGATCAGTTCATGAGGCTACGTCTAGCTTTCCAGGGATAGGAGCCGAAAAAGCGTCCACAATAGAGCACAAGGAATAATCCCTTCGTCCGCAGGTGCAGCGATGTCAAATGGCCAACAGCTCGCAGATCACAACGTGGCCGTTTTTAAAGCATGGATGGCGAGCAAATCAACTTCTGATTACCGTCGCATCACTCACCGTGGTGCTCTTTCTCGCTCCGTGATTGCTAAGGAATGCGGGTTCGCCAAATCAGCATTAGCGCAAAATCCCCGCATCAGGTCACTCCTTCACGACCTTGAAGTTAACCTCCGGGCAACCGGCGTATTGCCTCAACTGGAAATCACTAACTCTGAGGCCGCTGAGAGTCACCCTAAGATCTTACCAACGTTGCGGGATGAGCGTAACGGAGCAGACACGCCGCCCGCCCTTGAAGCAAAGCTCCAACGCCTCCAGACAGAAAACGCCCTTCAGCGCGCGGAAATCGAAGAGCTCAGACAGCAACTCAAGCAGTTCACATCAATCCACGAGGCCTTGAGCAACACTGGCAGGATGCCAAGATGAACGTCGAGCGCCTGATTCGAGTGTTATCTATTCGAAGCGACAACCCGCTTGGCAAAGGGGGCTGCATTTTCTACGGCATTGCTATTGACCAACATGGCGTCGCCCAAGCGGATCAGCGCTTTGTAGTCGTGGCTCCGTTCAATCTACTCGCAGCTGTCGAAGTTGAGGTCGGCCAGTGGTGGCATGTGTCAGGTATCTCGAGCACGTATTCCAGCTTACGAAACGGCTACCAGATTCGAGAACAGCAGATAGCACCGATGCAGATGAAGATGTTGTTGCCAAACGGGCAGCACATCGTAACGCTGCTGGCGAGCGGAAAACACTTCGCGGGTGTTGGTATCTCCAAGGCAAATCGATTGTGGCAGCGATTCGGAGAAAGCCTGCAGAGCGTTTTTGAGAATGGGCAAATTGACTTGCTATCGTCTGTACAAGGAATCAGCGAAGAGACGGCCAACCAGCTCGTCGAGGGCTGGAAACTTTATGGCCAATCAAGCTTGCTTCACCTTCTGCGTACCTTTGGAATAGATCACAGCACTGTACAGACAGTGCTAGAACATTTTGGCGATAGGGCCACTGACGCGTTGTGTGAAGACCCATACCGCTTGCTCTCTTTTTCTGCGTCCTGGAAGTGCGTCGATGCGATTGCGCTCAGGCACTTCAAACTCCAACTCGACGACCCACGACGTACCAATGGTGCAGTGGAAGAAGCCCTATACCGGCTCTTCGCTGAAGGTCACAGCGCTCCATCCAAGCCGACCGTTTTACGTCGACTGAACCTGATACTGAGCTCCTCCCAAGCAACCCCAAATCTGCTTTCCAGCGCCGTCCTGTCCAGAGTGTTGGAACGCGCGATGGAACATGGGACGTGTTTGCCAATTGCTGGTTGCGACCGCCTGCAACAGGTCGGTGCCTGGGCGATGGAAAAAAAGGTTGCCGATTTTTTCGCTGACCGCCTTCCCTCCATATCGGGGGGCGACCAAAAACAAATAGCCCTATCGCGAACCGAGCAGGACTGCAGTCATCAAGCCCAAGAGAGACCACACCCGTTTGTCCAACTTACGGACGAACAGCGCTCAGCCATTTGCACGGTAGCTTACGAACGAGTCGGCTTGATCAGCGGTGGAGCAGGTGTGGGCAAGACGACGGTTTTAAAGGCTCTGTACGAGCACTTCGACTCTGTTGGAGTTGCTGTCATCCAGGTCGCCATCGCAGGACGCGCCGCTCAGCGAATGAAGGAGGCGACAGGTCGGCCGGCACGAACGATCGCAAGTTTCCTGCACTCGCGTAACCAGGGTGAACTGGACGAACCTTTCGTGCTTGTAATCGACGAGGCGAGCATGGTGGATATCCTCACCATGTACCGACTGTGTCATGCACTGCCAGATCACGCGAAATTACTGATGGTCGGGGACACAGGTCAACTGATGCCAGTAGGGCCAGGTTTGGTATTTCACGACCTCGCTCAGCACGCACCTATCCCTCATGCTCGGTTGACCAAGGTTCTGCGCCACGGCTCCGATATCGCGGCTGCATCAGCTGCGATCAGAGTCGGAAAGTGGCCTGAAATAGGAACGAAGGAAGACGATTCGATCGCATTCTTGAACCATTCAGAGATCGAAACTCAAAGTGATCACCAGCTAAAAATAGCTAACCGTATCCTGCGCTTGTACCTCAAATATCCAGAATCAACTCAGATTTTGTGCGCTCACAAACAGGGGCAGCTGGGTGTTCGTGCGCTTAACAAGCTCTGCCAAGATGCGATGGGCATTGTCCAGCCGCATCTGCTCATTTGGAACGAGGAATTTCAAATGATGGCCGACACTGGATTGCGCTTGGGTGACCCGATTGTCTGCACCAAGAACCTGAGGGATTTGGGGTTGCAGAACGGGTCGCTTGGGCGAATCAAAGACCTTGAGCCTCCACAATCCGCGCCTCGAAATAATGAGCAGTTTAGTGACGATGCTGTCCTAGCCTGGGCGGAATGGGACGATGGAGAACGACGCCCTATCACTCTTGCTCTACTACCGCATTTGGAGTTGGCGTATGCCTTGACCATCCACAAAGCTCAGGGCTCCGAATGGCCGATCGTCATCGTACCAATTGTCCGGAGTCGATTACTTGATCGAAGCTTGATCTACACCGCCATCACCCGCGCGCAGCAACAAGTTTTGCTGTTGGGCGACGAAGCAGCGGCTAGAGCAGCTGTGGCTAACGACACAAGGGCGAGTCAGCGCAGCACGGGTTTATTACATCACCTCAGTGAGCAGCCAAATCAGTCATTGATGTAGGCCAATACAGTGTTAACCACCTACGGATTATGCCTGTGATGACAAGAGCAACCACCAGACCAGTTCTTAACGGTATGCTCTTAAGATATTGTTATGTCGTCGGTTTTCCAAAAATTTTCCGCTGTTCGCCTTGACCGGTGCACCTCTGTGAGCTTGATTTTCTCTACCACAAAGGAGAATCGGCATGCGTAAATCCAGTCCGCTACATGACCTCCCAGCCCTCCCCGCGCCGCCTCGCTTCGATGAGCGTGAAGGCCCTATTGAAGTAGAAGCTGACGCCTCCCTCCGCTATGTGATCCTCGGAGGCCTTCAGCAAAATGCCCCAAACCTCTCGCCATTGGCCCAAGCACTGAATCATCGTTTCGCAGTGATGTTCACCGGTAATTTTGAAGAGCGGCTTGTCGGAGTGTTTGGGGAGATTCGCGACATGGGAGGGCTTTCGCCAGTCAAGCTTGTCGGCGTGAGTGAATACTCAATGTACGTCGTTCTGGATGAGCGGGCATCCAGTACCACTGTGCAGAAAATCGCTGCCATTTGGGCGGGCGCCAGCCTCTACCTGACACTACCTCACAAGATCTGTTTCGCGAGTGAAAATGATCTCTGGTCAGATGGCTCAGACTTTGCGCACTTAATCGCGGCGAAAGAGATTTTTGACTCGAATCTTTTAGGGGTATGGCCCGCCCCTGGGGTACACCCGGAACTTGAGGTCATTGAACAATCTGCCCTCGCCCATCCGCAGCCATCTCCAACTCCAACTCCAGAGCGCCTTAGGCGCATGCAATGCGCTGTTGCGCCCATTCCGGAAGATGTCGCAAGGAATTTGCGACACGCCACCTGCGCAATGACAGATTATTATCTGAAGAGCGGTGCGGAGTTTGGGCACGAGCAGCGCAAAAAGTTGTTAGCTCATATAGCTTTGTCCAGTGGGCTGCGGCAACAACACTTAACTTCGGTCACCACCAGCAACTTCAATCACCGGCCTTCGGATCACATGTCCGATCACACCGGAGAGTAGAAAAAACCAGCGGCATCGCTGGGTCGGCATAGCAGCTAATAAATGCGCTGCATGTCGACCGTTTCATAGTGGGCGCTGGGGCATGCCCCTTCGGGGATGGCTGTCGTAAAACAAGCCCCGGCTTGTCGCCGGGTCTTGGCCCTGCGGGCTTTCATCCTCATGCCTTCGACCCCGTGGGTCTGCGCGCTCCGCTTGCCTAAGAGGATAAGTTCTCGTGATCGCCCGGCCAACTTACCTGCCTGATACCGGCCATGAGAGCGATGGTACCCATCTGTATCGCCAGCCGGCGTCAAAACATGCCGACCGAACTAGCTAGTGAGATCAAGCGGCTACTGCCGCATCCATGGATAGCTTTCTGATCATGCAGGATGCCTTTGCCTCATTTCAGTAGCAGGCTACATGGCCTGATCTTTACGCCGTGGCTGAACCAATCCGAGTCGGCTCCATTTCTGTCTCATCAGCAGGCAGAGGGTCAAAACTATCCGCGCGTGCAGCACGCCACATACGCTCGTAGAACTCGCCAGCGATCTGACCACTGAGCAACTCTCCAGGCTTCAGGAACACGTGCATCTGGGAGAAGAGCTTCACCTCAGTGGCAGATATACGACGAACTAGATGTCGTGCTGTCAATTGCGAAGGGGTGGTCAAACCAGCGGCAGCCAGCATTTCCGCCAAGGCTTTCAGGGTACTGCGGTGGAAGTTGTAGACCCGAGTGGCCTTGTCTTCAACCACCAGAGCACGCTGGCGCAGAGGATCCTGAGTGGCGACGCCAGTAGGGCATTTGTTCGTATGACACGACTGCGATTGAATACACCCTATCGCAAACATGAACCCTCGAGCTGCGTTCCCCCAATCGGCACCTATCGCAAGAACGCTCGCGATATCGAATGCACTGATAATCTTTCCGCTAGCACCAAGCTTGATCTTGTCTCGCAGATTGATACCCACCAGCGTGTTGTGAACAAACAGCAGCCCTTCGCGCATAGGTACGCCAAGGTGATCCGTAAACTCCACCGGGGCGGCACCAGTCCCCCCCTCAGCACCATCGATAACGATGAAGTCAGGCAAGATTCCGGTTTCCAGCATAGCCTTGGCGATTGCCATAAATTCCCACGGGTGACCCAAGCACAGCTTGAAGCCAACTGGCTTGCCACCAGATAGCTCACGAAGTTGAGCAATGAAATGCATCAACTCCAACGGTGTGGAAAAGGCACTGTGGCTCGACGGGGAGATGCAATCCTGGCCCATAGGCACACCACGGGTGCTGGCAATCTCTTGTGTGATCTTATGCTTCGGCAGTATGCCGCCATGACCTGGCTTGGCACCTTGACTCAGTTTGATCTCAATCATCTTCACCTGAGGATCGTTAGCCTGGGTGGCGAACTTCTCAGCATCGAATCCGCCATCGTCAGCACGGCATCCGAAGTATCCGCTTCCAAGCTCCCAAACTAGATCTCCGCCGTACTCGCGATGGTACGGGCTAATGCTGCCCTCCCCGGTGTCATGGGAGAACCCGCCTAACTTGGCCCCTTTATTCAGCGCTCGAATGGCGTTAGCACTCAACGATCCAAAGCTCATGGCCGAGATATTGAAAACCGAAGCCGAATACGGCTGTTTGCATAGCGGCCCACCAATCTCAACACGGAAGCTTTCCGGATCTGACAGTGGCGCGGGTCGCATGGAATGGCTAATGAACTCGTACCCGCTCTGGTAAACGTTCATCAGCGTGCCGAACGGCTTATCGGAAGCCTCGCTTTTGGCGCGAGAGTAAACGAGTGCACGTTGGGCACGAGAGAACGGTGTGGCCTCATCATCGGCTTCAAGCAGGTACTGACGGATCTCTGGACGGATCCCTTCGATCAGGTAGCGGATGTTGCCGAGGATGGGGTAGTTACGTCGCACCGCGTGGTGCGATTGGAGCAGATCGAACACGCCCAAAAGGCTCAGGGCGCCGATGACGAGGGTAAATGGCCAGAGCCACTCGTGCTGGTGGGCGAAGGGTAAGGTTGCCAAGGTGAATAGTACACAGCACACGAAAAACGCATAGCGGCTCAGCAGGGACAGACTCATCAGGATTACCTTGTGGCGTTGCACGGTTTTTCCAACATACCAACAATCGCCAACGGCGGACATGGGTGCGGCATGCCCATACGGGGATGGCTGTCGTGAACCAAGCCCTGTCTACGACAGGTCTTCTTGGCCCTGCGGGCTTCCATCCTCATGCTCTTCGATTATCCTGGTCTGCGCGCTCCGCTTGCATAAAGATCGAGTTCGCCACCTAGCTTGGACATTCCTTGCGGCTACCACATACTAGCTTCCATCCATCGTGGAGTGAGGCTAGGCGAAATGGCATGGTCATTTTGGAAGGACAAACGTCCTGAATGGATTCAAGCAGAAGAACGAGATTTCATCAAAGCTGCGAACGGCCTGAAGACACTGCAGGTGACACCCCGAGGCGGCATGCGCATTGACCCCGAGGAGCTCAGGGATCAGATAATTGCGGCTCGTGAGTTGTACAAAGAACTGGTTCAGAAATAACGGGAGTGAGCAGGCAACCTGCTTGAAGCCTCAGCCCTTTTAGCAAGTTTCAGAACTACAAAAAAAGGGTGTCCTAAGGAGCTCGACTTACTGACACCATGGGCCCTAGATCGGTGGGCTGTCAATGATACTGATTTATGTGGTGAGCTCGTCCTGTACTGCTCGTTTAGATTAAACCTGAGCAACGTCGAAGCCATCACCCAAATAGCCAACCAAATTTCAAGGATGCTAACCCATGCCACAACGCAAGCAAATCAAAGATGAAGATTGTGAAATACATCTTAGAGCCAAGTGGCGAGAAATCCTACACTCGCGGCTTTCCACTATTATCCAGTCACATGAAAAAGCCACCTTTCACTTAATAGAAGAAACAATAGAAAGATTAGCCAGCATTTACCGGCTATTCGGCAACCACAAGGATCCCCACTTCAACAAAGAAATCATGGGTGACACCGCAACCTACAACCAAAGAATGTCGGAGATTTTATTTTACTATCATCTTTTACGCAGTGGATTCACTGACCTAAAAAGCAACAAAAAGGGGCCTGATTTTTCTTGCAGAAAGAACGGAAAAGACTACTATTTCGAAGTCGTCACACCCACCCCCAGCTCAGATCAACTTGAATGGATTCAACGAGACATCAGAAATAACGCTGACGCGCAGCAAATGTTCACAGACCGCAGGAGACATATTGCATTAACTATAGGGCGAAAAACCAAAGATTACCGCAAGTACATCAACAACGAAACTATACCCTCGAATGCCACCTATATAATAGTAATGAACGACACGTTTCTTCACCCCTACAACGAGCCCTGGTTCGGTGTAAACCTGAGCCAGCCTCTTGCTTATGGTCAAGCAGCGGTGCCCGTTATTACTAACGTCACGCTAGGTGCTATGGATCTTAGGTTCAACGACTTAAATGGAACTTATCTACACCAAGAAGAGGGAGCAATCTACAGCAAAGAATCAAAATACATATCAATTAGCGGAATCAGGATTAATGGAAACTTAGGAAACCATCCTGACATCACACTAATGAGAGGAAATAAAACCCCGATGCATGACGAAAAGGAATACGATATAGCTCTTTTGGACACCGAAACAGTTAGCGGTTACTACCAGTTAACGCTGAGAGAAGATTTGGTGTTTTTGGATAGATTGGCAGCACACATCGGGCAGAACATATCCAACCCTTCGTCAGCTCTAGCAGTAAGAAAAAATGATTCAGAAGACATAGTCAAGGACATCCCCCACGTCTACCTCTATCGCGACGACCTCCCTTTCACCTCAGTATCCGATCCCTTCTTGAGCTTCGGACTGAAAGCCAGTGATATATTTAGCAAAGGACTAAAAAGCAACTTGGACTTTATAGAGTCCAGACTTAACCATAGCTCACTTTCATAACATTATTCTTGAATCGCCCCTATATTAACTCTGCGGCAAGTTGAAGTGCCGCAGGGTGACTGAAAGTCATTGTCCTAGCCCGCAGCCAACTCCAACCGCATCAGTCAGACTCCACGACGAGGTTGGGTGACCGACGGTGGGGATTTGCTTAAGGAGATCGTTTCGGTACAGATTCCATCGCATTGCTTAGCACATGGGAACACCAAGCACTTGAACGACTATTGAAGGCGCTTTGAGGGTGTCAGATTTGCGTGGCCCCTCTGGGAGGGGACGGCTGTCGTAACCAAGCAGGTGGGTTCTCGCCCTGGCTTAGCCCGGCGGACAACCATCCTCACATCTTTCGGCCTGACCAGCCTGCACGCTCCCCTACGCTCTTGCGGTTGCTCATTCCTTAAGAGTCCCTACTCGACATACGCTCGATGTTCAGGACGCGACAGAGCAGGTAATCCTAGTCGCCGTCATATCAAACTCGGCAGTAGTATTCGCATTTGCAGGTACACAAACCAACAGAACGCCCCAGCGCTTGCGAGGAACAGCAGTATCAATATCAGCCTACTCGTGGGACGCATTGTGTTCTGCCACGACGCTATGATCCGGGTGAATGTCAGCGCCGACTCGTCTCGCTCGAAAAGGTGAACCAATCCTTCCGCCTCCCTGCTCATATCCACGTCCTTGGGCTTGGATAGCCGATGTTGAATTCCTACCGATGATTCAAACCATCGAAGCACCAAGTCACCCGCTTGTGAAGGTTCGTCAACCTTTGAGTTCCAAGCTGACACTCGGCTGAGGTGCAGGGTCTGCATCAGTGGCCTGCCATTCGCTGGGATTGTGTATCTGGGTTCCAATTTGTCTAAACCGGAATGAAAGTGATCATTGCGCCAGATGGTCTTACCGCTCACAAGAGAATACTCATAGAGCGCCTTCTCAATGTGGGCACATGCTCGCACATTGAACCCGGAAAAAGCCGGCACACCATAACCATCCATAATCGCGCTGATCGTTTCGTCAGCGTTTGAGTCTGGATTCAAGGCCCGCGTATCAGGCCAATACGGTGCCACGGCCCACCATCTTCTTAATTCATCCTCTACAAGCGCCAGCAGCCATCTCCGCCCCTCGATTCCTAGATAGCTCGTATCCTTTTTGAGGGCGCGCTTAAGCAGCACTGGGCAACGAAACTCAAACCAAAGCACTGCCAGTACGTAGAGGAAGCCGGCGATGAGTAACCAACCTAACGGCTCAGCGGTTGTGGCGCCCCCCCTCAGCCCAGGAGCCGCTTGAAAAAACGCGCTTATTAGCCCACCAGCAGCCGCAAATTTCAGCCCAGTCGTTGATTTCATATGTGACCAATAAGTCCAACTCGTTACCTGACGGAGACGGTGGTAGGACATCTCTTGGCGCGTGTTCCTGCGGTCTTCCCCAAAGGGTCTGTACATCTCATGGCTAGGGAACTCGTCGAGGAACCAAAAAAATCTATTAAATTCCCATCGCCGCGCCCAGCGCTTCCTACGTCTGTAATGACGCTCAGATTTGGCTATCAGCTCAAGCATCTCTCCTGATATTTTAAAGTTTCCTTTGGTGTCCGGCTTGCTCCGAGACCCGGTCTTTTCTTCTGATGCCACTACACAGCCTCCATCACTAGGCGCTCACCAAGCAATATAAGTTTGGGAATGTACTCCGGGTCATCAGATGTCTTGGGTAGGTGAGCGTCGCTATGGATGCGTTCGAGTTGAACCATTACTTCATTAGCGATTCGCTGAGCATCATGTCTACCCCACCACTGAGCAAGCCCAGCTGCGATAAGAGAGACATCACAGCCTTCGCGGCCCACGGTCATCAAGAGATTGGTCGTAAGCTTCAAATGCGCATCAAAGCTTGCAAGCAGATACTGAGCTCCCCCACTTTCAACGCTCTCGTTTGACTTGCGAATAAATTCACTCAGATGAGTGATATCCCAAGCAGCGTTTCTCACCCCGGCTATTGCCGCCTTCCGGTCAGCAGACCTGCTGTTCTTGAACACGCCTTTACGAGCAGGTGAATGGGTACCTAGGTAAACGCATGCAAGCATTAGGGCGGGCCCCGCAAACACCAGACTTGTGCTCATCCACTCAAGAAGGCGGAGCATTTTGTCGACTTGCTTGCCAGGGGAAAGGTCTAACTCCAGAATTTTAAGCGCGGTGATGTAATTACGGTTCCAGCGCTTCAATGGCAACTCCAGGTTAAGACCCGAGGCCGCGACTGGGACATAGGTGCGTGACACGCGGTTTGTCCTACCCAGCGCTACGTTCAGGACATCCTGCGGAGGGGCGTTGTCAGCAGCTCTAAACCAGCCAAGCTCCTCATCCGCGCTGGCGTTACCGCAGCGGTGAGCCAGCTCATGGAAAGATATACCTGGCTCAAAATCGATGTTTAAAAGTTGTGCAAACCCTAGGAGCGCTGCTGAGAGCTTGAGCTGCGCGTCGTTCGCGGTTTCTCTTCCTTTGGCTAGCTGCGCGATACGTGAGGCGACGTTCCGATCTGGCAAAATGATCGTTTGTACACCTTGATCTTTTGCATAAAAGTAAACGCAGGGTTCGTATATACCTGCGTCGGGAGGGAGGTAACCTGGCGTGAGCAACCCTACAGCCTTCAGTATCTCGCTGACCTCAACAAGGTCTCCTGCCGGAAAATCGATCGGCAGCATCCATTCTGTCTTTTTAGATTTCGCTTTCAATCCAGCCTACCTTTAAATAATCGAACCACAACCATCGAGCTAATGAGTTACAGACCATCATCAGCAGAGCATCGGCTCGAAACATCGGGCTTCAGGGGCTTGTGAGCTTTAGCGGGCGCCAATATTAAGCGGCCGCCTCGACCTTTGTCCCGTACGCCTTCTTAGATCATGAGTCGCTATAAACGCTCAGTTGACAAACCCGGAATTCTGCACAAAAATGCCGGTTGACAGTATCCGTAATTTGCACAGATTTTGAGGTCGCATCGATGCACGGAATTCAGCACCCAAGTCATTTCGCACCCGAGTTACTCCCCGAATACCTGGATCTGGTCTGCCAGGAAGTGATCTCTGTTGCATATCAAGCGTTAGCTGATGCATCGACACCACATGACACGGCATACACCCGAGCAACTCTGCTTTACGGGCGTTTACAAGGTCTGTGCAAAGCGCTGGGTGCGGATCTGACGTTGCCTTGGCTGGAGCTACGAAACGGCACCATGGACTTCACCATCAGTATCAACGGCGTATTGCTTCAGATCGTCACCGATGATCCTGATGCACCCAAGAAACTACACCGACTTAAGGCCAATTTGGTCGAGCTGCATCAGCTTAGCCTCTTCGAAGCCAGTCCCGATGTCTCCACTTGGCGACTGTTTGTGGATGGGAATAACGACCTGGAATTCCCCGAATTCAAAGCCACTATCGTAGGCTTTGATTTCAACAAAAATATTCTTTGCCAGTGGACACATGAATACAAGGCCAGCGTGCCGGTCAGAACCAGCGATTTGCCTGCTCAAGTCGAGATCGAGGAACCTTTGGTGGTTCGCAGAAACAAAGACGCCAACACGAAAAAACCCGAAGAGCCTGGCAGCGTAGATGGACGATAGAACACAGCAACTAGCATTAGGCGACGAATTCTCTCCGGACAAGCTGCGCCTGGCGCGCAGTGCGTCCGGTTGGTCGCTTGCAGACATTGGCGACCTGCTTGGGGTTACCCGGCAGTACGCTCACAAGCTGGAGGTGAATGGATTTCCTTCTGCCCTGCAGCTGGAAATGCTGAGCACTGCACTGGGCGTCACGCAGGAGTTTTTCTTCGCCCCTAGACGCAGCTCCGTTGAGCTTGAGCAATGCCATTTCCGAAGCGTGCGCGCCTCAACCGTAACAGTGAAGAAATCGATTGCAGCTCAAGTTGAACTGTTCGAACTGCTGATCGACGAACTCGACAAGGAGGTTGCCTTTCCAGAGATCAGCTTCCGGACTCATGATGAACCGATCTCCAGCGTGAACACCATCGAACAGATCGCTGAGCGTTTTCGCAGAGAGCAGTCGCTTGGGCTTGGCCCCCTCTCGAACGTCACCCGACTGGTCGAAAAAATTGGAGTGCTGGTCATCAATATAGCTGATGCGGATGATCGCATTGATGCATTTTCCCTGCACAACAAGCGTCCTCTAATTGTACGCAATACCGCGAAGCAGAACCCATGCAGGCAACGTTTCGACATCGCCCATGAACTCGGTCACCTGGTAATGCACCAGGGCGTCGAAACTGGCTGTCGTCGTACCGAGGATCAGGCCAACCAGTTTGCAAGTGCATTACTGATGCCCAGAGCCAGCTTCGCCGGGGAGTTTCCTGCAATGAGAGGCCGGTACCTCAACTGGCATGCCTTGGCCGAGCTCAAGCTCAGATGGAAAGTCAGTTTCAAGGCATTGATTTATCGTGCGCAGTCACTGGATTTAATCACACAGGAACAGGCCAAGTCCGGCTTCACCTATTTGAACCGCAAAGGATTCACACGACGTGAAGACCTTGATGATCAGATTGAGATGGAGTCACCGCGCTTGGTGCAACGTGCTTTGGACTTACTGGATCACACGAGCTGGAGAAAAGCCCTCAAGGCATGCGGTCTGAGTCGAGACATGGTCGAAAGCCGCTTCATGCTAAAACCACCTGAGTCACCTTTGAAGCTGGTCTGACAAACCCACTACCGGAGAGGCGGATATGGAGCACAATTTCGAGCGATTGCAGGCACATATCCTTCCACTCTCCCGGGCCCAAACGTTTTCAGTCGCAAGACAGGAATGGGTGCTGGTCGGAATTGAAATCAGCGAGGAGTTCGATAATTGCCCGTGTGGACAAGACATCAAGGAACACTGCTGGATTCAGAACAAGCTGACGAACCATAAGACCTATGTAGGCAATGTCTGCATCAATCGTTTTCTCGGCATTGATACCGGTACGCTGTTTGATGGATTAAAAAGGATTGCCAGGGACAGCAAGGCTAATGCGAACCTCGACCTGATCATTCACGCTTATCGGTTTGGGTACATCTACGAGAATGAATACACGTTTCTCATGAGCACTCGCCTCAAACGCAATCTTTCTCCAAAACAGATCGCGTGGAAGGAACGAATCAACCGAAGAATAACGAATAGCACGGTGGTGCAACGGCGAACGATTTTGTAGCAGGCTGGCGACTGTCGAGCGCGCTTGCAATCATGCTCGACAATCGCCGCCGCTCGGATCCGTCGCACTCAAGGCCAAATATTCCGTTAGCCACTCCACACCGCAAGCGTTCGTCTTGATGATGGCGAGCATGGTGTACATCGATACCGTCATAGGTTTCTACTCATCTAGAATAGCTCTCTCCAACGTATCGACGCCAAAAATGACTGGCTCAGATCAGGAACGTGTTTATGTCGCTCAAAACTGCATTTGCTTCTGTGCTTAAGGCAATGCGCGCAGGCAAAGGACTGACTCAGAGAAACCTCGCGGAAGTCAGTAGTCGAACATACGTATCAAAATTGGAGCGAGCCCAGTCAAGCCCCACGTTGGAGATGATCAGTGCATTGAGTGGCCCACTCAGTGTCAATCCTCTCACGCTGGTAGCCATCACTCTCTGCGCCGAGTCCGGGCAGTCCGTTAACGCTTTGCTGCGCCGCACTCAAGAAGAACTGGCGGATTTGACCCATACTGGAGTGCTTAAAAATCTGGCGATTTCGTCGGCTGATGAGTTGCCAGTCCCCCGCCCATCTACCAAGCTCTCAAGTCATCGCTCAGTGACGAACTCCCAGCAAGCCGAACTCTGCTTCAGTGAATAGAGGCTTCTCATAGCCTCAATGTGCAGAAGGTAAATCCGATTACGCCATGGAGAAACTGCAAGAGGTTGAGCAATGCGTATTTCGACCTTGGTCTGAAACGCCAGACCTCCGAGCACGACATCACCGGAAAGGCGGCGATTAATTTCCCATAGACTCATTCATCTAATCCTCTCAATCAAAGGCTAAATCGCTCCTCCGGTAAAACAGTATGCGTACGACCGGTAAATGATCGAACCTCGGGATCCCGGCTAATCAACTCGAAAGGTCACCATGACTAATCAATCGCTGCAACACCTTCTCCACCAAGTGATCGAGTCCGTAGAGCGAGCGGGTGTTTTATTGGCACAGGAATGCGTCCGTCCAGGTGGACGAAGAGGATCAGGAGACAAAGCAGAAATTGATATCGAAATTGAGGTTCTCCTCCGAGCCGAACTGCTGGCAATCCTGGATTGCGACTGGTGGGGCGAGGAAACAGGGCATATTCTTACTGGATATCCCTTCTGCTGGGTCGTCGACCCGAACGATGGCACCAGTGATTTTCTGAGAGGACTAAAGGGATCAGCCATATCTGTTGGTTTGCTCCATGACGGCAATCCCGTCCTTGGAGTGGTTCACGCACCAATCACGCCATCTGCAATTTCTGACTGTATAGCGTGGGCCAAGGGTATGGATCATCTGCTAAGAAATGGCCACCGCATTGTCGTTGATCTCTCGGATCAAAAGCTCTCCAACACGAGCACGGTGATGGTCAGCGCTGCTGCTGCCAGCAAGCCCGAGATCAACAAGGAGCTATGTAAGCCGGCGGAGTTCTTCGCGATGCCATCGATTGCATACCGCCTAGCACGTGTAGCGGCTGGGGACGGTATCTGTGGAATCTCGCTCTACCCCGTCAGCGCCCATGATGTCGTCGCAGGCCATGCTTTACTCCTAGGTTCAGGAGGCACTCTCGTAGGCGAACTTGGCGATCCCATCAAGTACGTAACAGAGAGCAGAATGCTTCGAGTTTCAGAACGCTGCTTTGGTGGTGCAACTGATGCTTGTTTGGAATTGACGAAGCGGGATTGGAACAAAGTGTTTGAGTAGGCTTTGCCGTCCCTCAGCTTTAGCTGAGAGCTTTGTAAAGATAGGTAGCTCGTACCAGTCCGGAGGAAGCTCAACGACTAACAATCCAGATCGCAAAAGATAGGTTCACATCAGCTCAAAACTGGGGAAAAGCCCCGAGAATTGGAAAGTTAAAAGGCTCTACCAGTTAGGAAGCCAAGCGGCTTTGCCGCTTGGCTTCCTAACTGGTAGAGCGAAAATCACATACACCGTCATCATCTTTACTAGAGTGACAGACTGTCAATAGCCGTGTCAACTTATCATGTAAATTCCACTAACAAATATGTTCATTCACATCGAATGGGAATCTTGGGAGCGTCTTTAGGCTAACCCTGCTCTACCGCTTCTTCGGTAGAAATACTGTTAACCCTAACGCCTGTTTCGTAAGCGGCTCGCATCAGATGTTTCGACTTTGGCGGCAGCGGTTCTATTTCGAACTCATCCAGCGGGAAAAACGACTTGAATTTCAAGAGAGCATTCCCCAGCAGTTCGATGAGACTATCGTAATCTCCGCTGTATCGGCCCGACCAAGGATTGACATGCCATCCACCTTCGACTCGCCACAGTTCGCCTGCAATACGAGCAGGACGAAATTTCGTGATGCTTGGATGACCACAAGGCTCTTCTCTTCCCTCAATCCTAAGATAGATTTCCTCGCCAATCAGCAAGGCTCCATCTTCGGCGATGGCCCATATTAGGTAATGAACACCTGACTCATCAAACCTCGTATGGAGTTTGCATAGCGCTGATGCAACCGGATCGCGAATTACCTGCCGTGTAGGATTTGAGGAAATCCTACCGTTCAAAAACTCTTGAGCCTTCAGCTTGATGGGAGCACGCAAAGCGCCATACGTCACATCCAGATAGTCTTCCAAAGTCTCCTCTTTCTCCAGAAGCCGAGATAGGAATGACTGATAAAAATGCATGGGGGCAGTTTCAGTCTGGTCATAGAATCCCCGCTTTCGAAAAATTTTGAGGATCGGAGCGCTAAGCGAAATGTCGTCCACGAAAATGGCTGAAACGGCATTACCCTGAGGGATGTCACTAGCGTCAATGAACACCCGGAACGCTTTTTCTGACTTGTAGTAGATCTGCACCTCCC
The DNA here is from genome assembly GCF_030209055.1 of Pseudomonas sp. lyk4-TYG-107. NCBI lineage: Bacteria > Pseudomonadati > Pseudomonadota > Gammaproteobacteria > Pseudomonadales > Pseudomonadaceae > Pseudomonas > Pseudomonas sp. lyk4-TYG-107. The sequence continues at coordinate 48,228 of NZ_JARVST010000020.1, read as the reverse complement.
ACTGGAGTCGAGCAAAGCTTGACGTTAAAAAGGTAATCTTATCCTTCTGCCACTGGGCGTAGTCCTCAGGCTCTACCTGGAAGACAGCTCCCGTCAAAGGCTCAACGTGGGTTTGTGGGACGATCTGCTTCCTAATCTCACCGCGAATCGTTGAGATCTCGCGTAACGTTACCGTATGGCTGAGATCCATCCCTCCAGCCGGAGGATTTGGAGAGATTACGCCCAAGAGTTCAGGGAATTGGTTGACGATGAACTGGCCAGTGTAATGGGCATAGAAGAAAGGCAGCCTTGCTTTCTTATCAGTTGGCATTACGAGAAATTCTGGGACGATAAGTTCGTGAGGATCCTCCCACTCATCCGTTCCCTCTTTCACTCGCTGTAGACCCAGGGCCCACTCCCCAAGCTGCTCGGCTCCACAATCGTAGTCGCAAAGCTTCACCAGTTTAGCGCGTGCGTAAGGCCCGAGCCGATCGTCATGCACATAAACAACCTTCTCAGAATCCACTTTGTATCCAAGAATGCATACTGCATGGCCGGCTCTGTAGGAAATGAGTTTATTTTCCTCGCCCACTGCGTATACCGCCCCCATTACCAGGAGAGGGAGATGGCTATCTATATGACCTATGACCGTAGCAAGGAAATCGATTTCCGAAAGCTGCTGTGCTTTTAGGTTTTCCGAATGGTGACGAAGCCCTTCAACATCCAAAGAACGCAGGATTTGTTTGTTGCTGAGCTCTTTGTTCGGGAAGCTATTGGAGGAGCCGTCGATGTGATTGATCGCGTTTACAGTGATCTCACTGCAGGAATGGATCCCTCGGACTTCCCGCCAAGCAAGCGTGTGCAGGGCAGACCAGATGGAGGTCGATGCACAGGCTGCCACGACTTTATCCTGCTCCTGGAATGCGATGGATCTAACGCTCAGTTCGATGCCGAAGAGATCGACCTTGTACTCCCTGGACAGCCGTCGTTTAAGCTTTCCATCACTCAATGGTGTGTCAGACATAACCTTGAGACAGGTTTTACCGATGAACGTCTTTGGTAGAGGTTTAATAACCGTAAACCCCAGATATGACTCGTTCAGTTCTTTCGCTAGCTGTTCAGCACCATCCTGCCCCTCGAGAATACGATCAACAAGCTGATGGTCAACATTTTGAGTGAAAAAATGCATCCGTGCACATTGGTGGCCCGCGTTACCGAAACGCTTCACATAGTAGCGAGAGAAATCTTCTAGATAATCTTTATCGACGTATCCAGGCTCCAGCAAAACGGAGACTGCCCCCATTTTGTGCAGGTAGTTGTAGATGTAGTCCACCTGCGGCTTGTGGAGAATATCGGGAAAGTCAGATCCAAAGCAGTGCGTGACGAGGTTGCTCAGCGTCTGCTTTTCAAGTTTGGAGACTAAGAACGAAATCATCGGCATAAAAAAAGCAGCCTGCGGCTGCTTTTCCTTACGTAATAGTTGATTAGAGGCTGCAGGTGCGGGATAGCAGCTCGTGAGTGACGGCTTTCTTAGCCACCTTCTGTTCGATTTCACGATCATAAGCACGCTGACGCTGGCGAGCTTGCTCTAGCCGAACGTCGCCGTCGCGATCAAGGTCGCGTACTCGGGAAAGGTTGATCAGTGCTTGTAAGCTCATGGATTCTCTCGCTGAAAACTCACGTCAAATTCAAATTAGCATGCTAGCGCTCGTACGCACAACTGATGCTTCCAACGTAAAACTGAAGCGCTACCGTCGAAAACCAAGCGTAGACCAAAAAATGTTGGCTGCGCATTCTATAGACGAACCGTTTGGTGAGATAGCCATTTCGAACGAGGTTCGGCTACGGTCATCGGATTTTGCGCGTTTCAAATCACGTAACTCACATCGTAAACGTCAGACCACTACATTCGTGGAGCGTTCATCGCTAAAGATCACGGCAAAAAATTCGGACGAGTCCTTCGTGCAAGCAGCGCCCGAAGACGACAAGCCTGTACCTCTATGCATCGGTGTCGCTTGATAATTCTTGAGATTCATTTTCTTAAGGCCTCCCGCACGAGCCTCGCAGCTCTCGGTTTCCGTCTGCGCTCGCCCGATCATGCAAGAATTTTCAGAAATGGATTCTTATCAAGCAACGCCGCATTCGCTTTGGTATTGAGAAAACCTACCAGATCGGCTTTCCGATGCAGAAGCATCACCAGTTCTTCCAGCGTGCAGAGGAAAATGGTTTTCTGCGTCAACGCTGCCGCACACGTATTGATTACTGACTGGGTGTATCCATTGGCCGAGATAAAAATTCCTCGAACATCTGATCTCAAAAGCAATCGTGCAAGATGCGATGAAAATGCCGCAGTGCCTACCGGAGCATTCAGCCATTTCATTTCGATGAGGTACAGATGCCCGGCTAGCTGAATCACACCGTCGATTTGCTCATCCACGATATTCGAATCGACGCATCTGCGTTGAAAGCCCTCTCGAACTTGAATCCCATATGTTTTAAACAAGTCGTTCAAGACCCCCTCAAGAAGCAAACCTCTCTCCTGGGGGCGGTCGGTCATCCCAAACAGAGCAGAGAGTCGTTTGCCAATTGCTTCAATCTGTTCCGCCTGCCTCGCGATGGCTAAGGCTTCTGCACGTTGAGCATCACTGGCTCGAGCGCGCTCCGCCTCACGTTCTCTGTTCATCCTAGTAAAAGAGTCTTTTATATTCACAGCATTGCGCAGATCAGAGACCAGCCCCTTAGCCTTAAGCTGGTCGTCAGGCCAACAGGTTGAGAAAGCTTCAAACTCCAGGACTCGTTTGATGATTTCTCGTCGAGCCGCCAGCCCGCTGTCCCCTCGCTCATTTGCTTTCGTGAGAATCGAATGAGCGATTTCGAACTTACTAATTTGGCTTGGATTTGCTTTGAGGCGAGCAGCGACCTCCGCTGTATCGCTACGGTTGACACCGGCGCCGTCAAAGAAGGTAAGGACGTCCTTTTTACTTCTACAAAGTAGGGGAATTGCGGCTACCAGTAGATTAAATACATCGGGCGGATAGTGATGACTTCCCACAGCAGCTCTCCATAACAACTTGCACGCGCCATTCTTCCTGCAAGCGTAGCCCGCTCCCCGAAAAATGATCGAGGCAGAGTCAAACGGGTGGGAGATACGTATTTTGCAATAGACTCAAAAAAATCCGAGTGATCTGCCTTAAGCACGGATCAGCCTCGCCGATAAATACGGCATCAAGCGATCAGGTTCCCTTGGCATGTCTCCCGAAACGGCTTGAGCAGAAACCTGCGTCGATTTTTTTGAATGGAGTCATTTGTCCGCTATGACAGCCCCACATGCAGCGCAGTACCCACGCCCCGCAGACTGGAAGCAATTCGAACGTCTTTCGATAGCACTTATGAGCTGCGTATTTGAAAGCCGCTTCGATCAATATGGCCGTGAAGGCCAACGACAGGATGGAGTCGACCTCTACTGCCGCCTTAAAGATGGCTCCATCATCGCCGTACAGTGCAAAGGTCGGAACGGCAACCTTGGGAAGAAACTGACACTCGCACAGGTCGATAAGGCGGTGCTAGAAACGGAAAGCTTTCCCTTCAAGATCGACCGTTTTTTCATCCTCACCACCAGTCCACATGACGCTGCATTAACCAACCGTGCACTGGAGCTGACAGAACAACGCTCCTTTGCCGGAAAAGGATCGGTAGAGGTCTGGGGTTGGGAATCACTGGAAAACATTATCCGAGAGAATGCGTCTCTGCAGGATTCGTTCTATTCCGAGTACAAGCCCAAAATTTCTCTTCGCGGATGGATCTTGAGGGCAGGTCTGGCGAGCTGCTTGGCGATCGCATGCTTTGTCGGGGTTCACAGGTATCTCGCGTATCAGGCAGACTCAGCACAAATGAATGAGGCCACAATCGAAGGCCTCGCTGAGTACATGAATCTTAACGATCGTTTGATCGGTATCTATGATGGCTGCCTAGGGATGCTTGACAAAGGTACCTTCGCCTTTTCGTATTCTTTCCAACAGTTCTGCATCGTCCCTGTTGAGCGAACCTTGAACGCCATGGAGCATCAGGTTCAACATGCGAGCATGAAGATTGACCCTTCAGCTATAAACCAGTTGGACGTGCTGCTTGATCTTTTGAGGGAGGATTATCGGCAGGGACTGATGGCCAATCAGATGGTCGGGTATTTCGAACAGGGGATCATTGATAGCCAGAAGGCGCTGTGCACTCCCAACAACTCTGATGCATCTACGGAAATCCTGAAGGGGCTGCGCAAGCCAGCCGATGATGCGATGAATCGGCAGCTCGAGTTCTATTTCATCCTGCGCGATTTCATTCTTCCTGGACTTCAGTCGATGCAGGCTAACGTGCTGGTAGCAGCTCGACAAAGCAACCGACGGGGTATTTCAGATCAGATGCTGAGCGACGCTCGGGAACTGAGTGACCTCCTCAAGCAGCGCCACCAGTACAGAATGGAAGAACCGCAGCAGCCGTTCACCCTATCTGCAGTCAAACAGTGGAGTTCACGAGAGATAAAGATCTCGGGCGACATGGACACTAGGATTGAGGATGCAAGATACGCTCAAGTTCTGCTCCATGGGATTCAAGCTTCGCTTTATGGGAAGCACGAAGAAGTGGAATCGCTGATCGCGTGCGGTGTGTTCGTTAAAAATGCCGAAGCAATCATTAAAAAGGATGAAGAGGCTATTAGGGCTTCAGCCACTCCAGCCACATAGAGCCAGGCGAAGTGCGTCGTCTGCACATCGCGGATCACGCCTTCAACCGTAAACGGCTTTACGCGCTCCCCTGAACCGGTAGGCGCTGTTTGGCTCAGTTATTTTTCGCCCCAGGTTCTCGCCGCGAGCTAAGCCCGTAAAGCTTGAGATGTTTGAAGAGCATCTCTTCCTCGAGTATTTGATCCTTCAAATCTGAGTCCGAGCCGGTTCGCCATTCGATAATCTTGTCCCAGATCCTCCAGGATCTGGTTTCAAGTGAATACGCGCAGCTAGCGAGGCTTTGAAACAGCTGGTACGCCTGCTCACCTGTCAGCAGGTAATCGACATTGCCCTTACCGAACAGAATCCCACCGTCATGCATAGTCCGGATGCAGAGCGCATTTTCCGGATAGTCTGGGTCTGCACCTACACCTTCATATGTCCAACAAACGCCGAAAAATCGGAACGACACGCCTTTACCATGGATCGTATCGTCCGAAAAGCTAAGAGCCCCTCGATCTCCAGAGAACGGAGATATTTTCACGAGGCGTCCGCCCTCCCAAGGCATGCTCGCAATGTCTAAGCCTGTGCGCATAACAGACATCAACAGCCCCTGGGCAATAGCGTCGGCCTGTCGAGCACTCAATTGATATCGCGAGTCTCCGAGTGACATGCCGACAGTGCGACCGTCTTCCGTTGTGGCAGATACATAACTGACCGCCCGGTGGGTAAATTCGACACTTTTCGGCACATAAAATGGCCGAGAGTTTTTGATCGGTACAGCGCTCATCGCTGGCACTCCGTATGGTTTTATATACCTAACGGTTTTCGTGACGGCGAAACTTTAGCCCGCGAGAAAAATTATGTTGTTACTCAGTGTAATCGCCGGCCATACGGAACCTTACATGAAGCAGCCTCTGCTCGACTTCGACCTCAAACGCGCCTCCCGCGAAAACTACATAACAGGCAAAGCCGCCATCAATTTCCCCCATCCAGGAAGCACCACCGGTGGGTGGCATTTCCTTTCCTATTTTGATCGGGAATCCGGGGAGGCCAAGGTGTCGTTGGCAGGCATTCATTATCCTGACACCACAGCCTACTTTGGCGATCTTGGCATCATTGATGTGACCGATGAGCTAGCGGAGCGCGGCTGGTCTGCTGAAGGGCGGCGCCTATACATGGCTGATCACTACAGAGCCGCTGCGGACATGATCGTGAGATGGGCACTGAGCGAGTCCAACCACTGCAGCGTCGAGATTGATGATTGGTTTTCCTCTCGTGCGGAGAGACAGCGACTGCTTGAGATTCTAGATACAGGAAGGTCAAAGCTTTCCGAGGTGGGCCAATGGCAAAAAGTGGAAGCGTGGCTACGTGCGCAAACCTTCAGATAGGGTAGTGGCTAGCCTAGATGGAGCGTGGTGCCGGTGCTATCCGCGAACTCCTGAGCCGGCTTACCCTCTTCCATTGTGTCGAAAACTTCAGTGCCATCGGCAATTACAAGACGCGGAGCCCCCACATAGGCCTCCGCATTCTCTCCCACCACAGGTATTGCGTATTCGATGCTGATGGCATGGTAGAGATCCACCACCGGATCGATGCTGGCTATACATCCTCCAAGGCAGCACTGATTGGAATGACGAAGGCGCTCGCTTTGGAGTGGGGGCCAAAGGGCGTGACCGTCAACGCCGTCTCTCCGACCGTGGTAAATACCGCGCTTGGCCGACGCGTCTTTGAAGGCAAGCGGGGCGAGGACTTCAGAGCTCAACTTCCGACTCGCCGATTTGCAGAGCCAGAAGAGATTGCCCTGACCATCCTTTATCTGGTGAGTAAGGGCTCTGGCAGCACCAACGGGGCAAACGTGATGGTGAATGGCGGATACACCATTCAGTAGCTGATATCAGACTAAAGCTGCGCAACATCGGCTCAGGTTCTTCAGAGCTCCCCAAGCCGGCGCCGCGCATTAGATTTTTCTGATGATCGATTGGGATCTCCAATATCCCACCACCCGGTAGAGCTTCCCGCTGCCAACCGCCCGAATGAAAAACTCTTGTCGAGGATCAAACTCAAAAACGTTGATCATCACGCCCGGCCTTCTTTCCATATGGACGTGTGCATGCTCAAGCAAATCCTTGAGGTAGAAAAGCCTCTCTCCTGATCGGCGATAGATGGGTACAGCCTCGTTGTCCTGTCCTTCGTAACGAAAGCTTGGATCACCAACTTCCCGCTTGCCCTGTTCTGCATCCACCTCGTCGAAATAGTAAGCGAACATGCTGCTCCAAGGGCCCAAGCAACTTTCTATCATTTCCTCCCCTGTTAGCTTAGCGAAGCTGCGACCCTCGATGGAATTTACTCCAATTCGTAGCTCGCCCTGGGATAGATACCTTTTCTTCGAAAGGATGATGCCGACAGCAAAAAGATCGTGCAGCTTCACCAAGCACATCAGCCCCCACTCATCCGTTGCCACCAGGATCAGATAGTGATTCTTTTGATCGAAATCGATGAAGTCCTCATAAGGCTTGCAGACTTCTTGCTGAAGGCCATTTCCGATTTTTACGTAATCCAAAACAGCATCATATTCAGCGTTCTTCAAAATCTGGGAAATGCGGATGGCATCCTCATCCTCGAAATAGCCGGGAACGGTATCGACTGCGTATTCGTAGGCAATCTTCAAGAGGCCAATTTTGAAGCGCTGCGTGTCAATCTCCCACCGTGACCCGAAGCTCCCGGCTGAGATTTCTATCCGGCGCTCTCCGCGTAACACTGCATCTTTGGGAATATCTTTACGCCTTAGAATCTTTTCTACCATGGCGTCAATTTTGTCCGTGTCCTTGCCATCGACCGAAATTTCGATGGACACGACCTGACCATTTTCTTCTTTGATATCTACGGTAGGGTGGTGATAGATCTCAAGTTTTCCGTCTTCAGCAACATCCAACCTAGCTTTGTTATTTGGCAACTCCTTCTCAGTGAAAACGCCGGCGAAGGGGTTGGGTACCGCGCCGTTTTTTCCTGCGATGCTCTGAGCGAACCTGTATAGCTCGGTCAGCTTATGGTTGACCAGCGGGGAATCTATGTTGTTTCCCATTATAGAGTTGCAAGCAACACACACTGTCTTTATGTGGTAATAGCCGCCAAGCGATTGCGGTAAGACATGTTCAAGACTCATGTCACTCTTATCGAGTCTGCATATTATGCATATCAACGTTCGAACATCCTTTTTCCTGAGTTTACGGGGAGTGTGGGTACGATCTATGTGACGGATTATGTCACCCATGGCGCATCTTGAAAGGAGCTAGCTGAGGGTTGAGGGTCGGATAGGTGACTTTCAGCAGCGGAAAGTAGCAAGGACACGCGTTAATGCTGCGAAGATTCCACTCGTGGAGCGAGGCTCTGTCTGACGGGGGCGAGGTAAAAGTCCTGACTTCAGCCGGCACCAGGTGACAAAATTCCCCGTACGTTATGGGGTTCGCTTCGTTGCCGCTTAAAGTCTGGCTTCAGGTCGATATTTACAAGCACCGCCGAACAAAAAAAGGCCCTTCAAGGGCCTTTTTTGTAGTCAACGCAACCTCACTTGCTCAGCCAGGACTCGACGGTCGCGGAGCCATGTTCAGCTTTCCAATCTTTCAACGTCTTGTGATTACCACCCTTGGTTTCTACGACTTCGCCGGTGTGAGGATTTTTATAGACCTTCAACTGGCGAGGCTTGCGACTGCCTACTTTGGACTCGACTGCTGGAGCGCGACGGCCCGCTTGCGGATCAAGCAGGTTGATCACGTCCTTGAGGCTGTAGCTGTATTTTGCGAGCAAATCGCGCAGCTTCGTTTCGAACTCGATTTCTTTCTTAAGGCCGGCATCACCTTTCAAGGCCTCGAGCGCTTGGAGCTGTTCGGCAAGGTGTTTTTCAAGTTGGCGAAATTCTGCGAGTTTGGACATGGTAAATCCCATCTAGTTAGTCGCCTAACAATACACCAAAAATAGTGATCAGAATTAGTATACGTGCCTTTCCCATCTATCTATTGATAGCCTAAGGGACTTTGATTAAACGCACAGCAATTTGGCCACGTCTGTTCGTCTAGACATTCTAGCTACTCGCCGCTACACAGCCTATGATGATGGCAGCTTGGCATTGTCCCGCTCCGCTTTCGGGGCGCCTCGGAGCTACGCGACTTTTCTAACCACGGATGGATCCTAGACTCGCACTCCGCGAAGTAGTCCTCAAGCCTTCCGCCGCCACAAAAGTACGCTACCCGCAATGTCAGTCTCTCAATGCTAGGAGCAAAAATTGGCTGAAGACGCAGTGTCATTCATCACCTCAGAAGACGAAGCAAAGGTTAGAGAGGATAAAACTCAAGCACCCGAGCTATTCGCCCTGGATTCTGGCCAACTACCTTTCGAACGAATGGGTGATGATCATTTTGAGCTTTTGGTCGCAGATGTCTTTCGCGCTGAGCTGGAAGCCGACTCTGAGGATTGGTATGACACTGTCAGTCGCTTGAACGACGGAGCCGACCAAGGACGAGACGTTATCTTGTTCAATGAAGGCAGTCCCGTTGGGGTTATTCAATGTAAGCGCCTAAAGAAAACTCTTGAGCTTGATGCGCTTATTTATGAAATTTGTAAGTTCTTTTTATACGCTCATATTAGACCGCAAATCTCCTCTGCGCCGGGGACTGCCTTTAGGTATTACGTAGCAGCTGCAGACGGTGTCAGCGCCAAGCTTTTTGAATTTATGCAAGGAACAGGTCAGGCGCGATTCGACAATTTGCGCGCGACTTTTCAGACAAAATGCGGGACTGTGCGCTCTAAATCAGAAACACTGAAAAAACACCCGTTGCTCAAAGATCTATCGAAACCACAGCTATGCAATATCGTCTGGCAATGGATACCTCAGTTGCAGACTAGGGTGTTGAAAAAAGACAGCCTTTCAAGTCTAGTGGCTAAACATTTAACAGTAAAACGCACCTACTTCCGACTCGAATCGGATAGCGCGGCGATCATCGAAAGCATTCGTGATTACCTAGTATCTCAAGGTGGAGCGCTTTCAGGGGCTGACGAGCCTTACCTAAAAAAAATCCGTACCGAATATATTGATCGAGAGCTGCGTGAAGGCGATCAACTCAATATTGGACTCATTCAAGGCAAGGATTTAATTCCGTTTCTACAAGCCATGCTTGCTCCAGAAGCTGGAATATTTGAGCAAAGTTTTGGCAACCGCTCCGTAGTTCTCGCCGCTGGTTCGGCAGGCGCCGCTCCTGATCAGTGGAATGACATAAACGCGCTTATCAAAGCCTACCCAAATCCTCTCGTATTCGTAGTCGGGTGTGGAGAAGTCACCGGGGCTATGCTGATTGACTGGACAGCGATCGACGGAATGTCGTCTATAGACCCCTCTTGGAAGCCAGCATCTGCTCAAAAATTCAGGGCGGGATGGTGTTGGGTAACCGACCCAACTGAAGGGCTAATCAACTGCTATATTCTGGTGGAAAACGAACCCAACAACCCTGATTTTGATCGAGGTAACATATCTCTGAGGCTTGCTTTTAAAGATCTTATCCTCTGGCCTACCTTGGGAAATGATTTCACTAATTCACTCCAAAATAAAAACTCTCAACTGCGGAGAATCATTGCGAGTCAAGCTGATGATCGGCAACGTCGGCACAATCTAATCTTGACGTCTCAGCACATCACCGATCTAAAGGGTATCGCGAAGTCTCTTCCGGATTACTACGCAAGGCGCCTGACCTCTTCGGTTGTTGTTGCGGCCGCCAACAGTGGGCAGCTGCGAAATTGTTCGATGAAAATTCACAGCGCAACCGGGATATTTCCAGCCGTAGACAGCGCGCAAAGTACCCGTTCGAGCCTGCCTGGAATACAACCTCCAAGCCGTGTAATGCGCAGAAGCAGCAGTGGTGGCATGACGCTCACACTTACATGGGATGCTTATGGGTCTCTGGAACGCGTGAAGGGCCTTAGACTCCAAGACGGTGTAGTCCAAGATGATTTGGAACCAGCCGCACTAGAGTTCCACGAACTTTTCGACCGCCATCCACCGGACGCCTATTACCCTGACTTGGTAAAGGAAGAATTCCAGCGACTTAATACACTCGTGCAAGCAGGAAGCATTACAGACTCTCAAGGCTTTACATATCAGACCAGGTTCGGAGTGAAGCCAGATAACGATTTTACGTTAGAAGAAATGGCCAACTCCGGAAAATATGTGATGAGAGCGGTGAAAGCATTGAGCTACCTCAAGTCACACAAAGACTCTGTTTGGATCACAGAGCCAGGCACGAAAGGCCATCTCCAGCTCAGCAATACAGAAGGTGAATACAATGTGCTTGCGTGGGCGAATGACGATTTCGGCGTGAGGGATATGGCAAACGACCTCTATCGTTGGGCCAGAGGCACCGCCAACCATCCACTGCTCGTTGTGTTCGCAAACGGAATTGGTCGTGTTGAAGATACAAAGCCTGGCGAATCCACCGAAGATGAGGAAACCAGCAGAGACCGCTTCGACATTTCCGATCCACCGCACAGAAAAGACTCCATCACCGACGTTGCAATGGTGAATAAGGTGTACTTTTTCGCTCTCGACGGGATCGAGTCGATGTACGACAAGGCAAGATCCATTCCCGCTGAAGACTTTATAGATGACATATCTACCCGCAGGAAAACACTAGATGCTAAGTGACCTGATTAGACTCTTGGATGAGCGAGCAACCCGTGCCGGCTTCACATCTCCCGAGAACGGCGTTTTGGATTTTGCAGACGACCCTAACTGGCCGGGCCCTCCCCCTCCGACTCAAGTTAAGTATTGGTCGACCACTTTTGCATCAGTGCTGCTTGTTCACATTGACGGCGCTACCTCACAGGAGGCCTGGAGAGAAACGAAGCGTGCTGAAGCGTTTCTTGATGCCGGACTATTGCGGCTGGAAAAAAAGGGTTCCGTGGTGGATGGCTACCTGGTATTAGCCCTGGCTCAGTCAAATGAAGATCTAAAGCAATTCATTAATGACGTCGAGAAAGATACAAGGTTCGTCAGGAAGCACGTCGTGTACCGGGACGTCGACGGCTGGCAAAGGTGCCAACGTATCACCCCGCTTGGATTGGCAGGGCCGCATGAACAGGCTGACTACGCGCAATTCGTGCCTGAAAATGACGCGATGGCTGACCTGCTGGCAACCCTATCAACGTCAAAAGGAAAGGAACTCGCACACAATCACGGAAAGAAGTGGGATTTGAATGAATAATTTACCTATTAAATTCGTTTCGGTAGAGATCCAGAATTTTCGAGGCGTACGAGATTTTCTGCGAATCCCACTAAATGCACCGCTGACGATTATTCACGCAGCCAATGGCACCGGTAAAAGCACTATCTGCTACGCATTGGAATGGTTGCTAACGAATAAGGTGAACGACCTTCCAACCACCAATGACTTTTCGTGCCATTGGGGATCTGGCGACACATTAGTCAGCGCTGAATGTGAGATCAACGGCGAACCGTATCAACTAGAGCGGATCAAGGGTAAAGCTTGGATCAAAAAACAGGGCGATCGCAAAAAGAAGCACATCAAAGACGCTAATCTCTTGGAGATGCTCACTCCAGGATCTATTGCGGGTGGTAGCACCCAAGCCACGACCAAAGCACGCCGTGACTGGCTTCGCAACTGCAGATGGCTATACGCAAACTCCCTCGCGCTTCTGGTAGATAACAGCGAGTCGACGCTCAGACAGCAGATATTTGCAGACATTTTGGGGTTGGGCCACCTTGCGAGCACACTCAGCAATCTGAAGGAATACCGGACTGAGCTGCCCAAAACTCAAGGTTTGGAGACAAAACTCCAGGCGCTTTCGAACGAAATTGATGCACTTGAAGCAAGGCTTTCCGAAAATCAACTCGGGCACGACCAAGTATCTCTCAAACTGAACGAGGTGCTAACAGGTTTTCCAGGCACTCAGTTAACAGGAAATATTCTAAACGATTTCAAAATTGTTCAAATGAAGGTGACCGGGCTACTGCAGACTGCTGAGCGTCAGAAGAACATATTGAGTTTGTTACTGGAGGGATGGGCGGAACACGAGTCAGGTCTTCAGCAGCTCGGAATCAACCGGGATTTGCTCAAGGAGATTACCGAGACGACCTCGAAATTGAACGATGAGCACCGCCAGCTAGCTGAGCAGTTCTCTGCCCTCAATACACGAATAGGCCAAGCCAAGCTCAGTATTGACTGGGCACGACAGAATACTGAAATTCTCGATCGTTGGGACGCCATCATTGCGAATCCGGTCTTCATCCAGCACTTTCCTCAACCCGATGTCTCCTTCGCTCACTTGCAACAAAGCTTCGTGGAATACGGCTGGGATTCAGATCGGCAATACCGATGGCGGGATGCAATTGAATACTTGATCAGCAATAAAAACACCCTGATGGATCTTCTAAAACGAAAAGAGGATCTGTTGCACAGCCCCGTCTTACCCCCCGAAAATTTCGTTCATATATCGAAATCAGCGGATGAGGCGAAGCAAGCGAGAATCCAAGCTCAAGCCGAGTTTGACGCTTTATCGAACGTGATAGAACGTCTCAAAACTCTCGGACATGAAGCGGTGAACTCCCTCACGAGTGGCCACTGCCCCCTCTGCAGCCACGACTGGAAATCAGCTGACGCACTACGCAAGCGTCTTACTTATGCAGCTACGGCACCCGAACTGCAGGCGGCAAAAGACAAACTGGATACTGCTCAGGCGACCGAGAAGCTCTGGGAATTATCATTAAAAACTGCCATTCAACAGCAATCTTCAGCTGAGAATCACTCCGAACAATTAAAATCTGCTAACGATAAATTGAAGTCATTCGAAGAAAAAACAAGCTATCTGGTCGCCATGAACAGAGCTGAGTTTTCAGCTTCTGACATCAGCAATTTTGAACATCTGCTCGCCCGCATCAAAATCGCGATCGACACAAAAGCAATCGCTGAAGTAATGCCAAGGATTGTTGAATTCTTCAAACTACCCTCTCTTTCCAACGCGAGAGATGGGGTCTCCGCTGTGCGAAAAGCGCTGATCGGTTATACCCAGCATTTTGAACAACAACTTAGGTCGGACAATACAGAGCAGCCGGCACTATCCCGCTCCGTGAACGAGAAGCTGCAAAATATTCAAGCCAAAACCCAAGAGTCTCACCAGGTAAATGCCAGGATTGCGGCGGCCTCCCAAATAGTGAATCGCTTCCAAAGCCAGTGGAACGAAGTCAACAGCGGTCTCCCGATCTCTTTGGAATTGCACTTCGCGACACAAACTCGTGTGGACGAAGATCTCGCGAGGGCGAAGCGCTATGAGATTGAGATTAACGAGTGCAAAATTTTCCTGAGTGTCGATGATGATACTGAAAGATTGATGAAGCTTCTGAATGAAAAACAGGTGGTAACAGAGAAGCTCCAAGCAGGCCAAAGCCACATATCAGCGGCAGACAACGCGATCAGCCTGTACAGCAATCATGTTCGTGACGCGACCGTTTCAAGCCTATCTCCCCTCTTGGGCCCAGCGACTGAACTGTTTTCTCGGATGCATGCAAATGAGGTGTATCACAAGCTGAGCGTTTCTGGAGACGATTTGAACTGGATGGTACTCGCGGAAGGTCACGACACACCGTTGGAAGCTCAAGAAAAATTGAGCCAAGGACAGCGGCAAGACTTGGCGCTATCGCTTTACCTTGCCAGAGCAAAAAGTACCGGTGGCAGCTTCCTGTTAGATGAGCCGATCGCTCACCTTGATGACCTTAACCGAGTGGCCATGCTGGATATTTTCAGGCTGGCCGCGACATCAATGCCAAACATGAACTTGATCCTCACTACCGCAAGCGACAGTTTAGCCCGACACCTGATGCAGAAATTTTCGAGCGTTTCGGACAAGCAGTTATTGAACACAATTTATCTGCAAGGAAACCCGCGAACGGGCGTGAAAGCGTCAGTGAATGGGGTTCCAACAGATACTGCGGTGTAGCTCTCCAGGAATGGGAAAAAACCACTGAGGGGGAGATTAAGCATTTCCCGACTCAGAGGCAAAAACTGATCCCTACGGAAAAAATGAAATCACGTGGTTGGTCTCGTACGCCAAATCAAGGAAAGCAAAATGGGTCGAGGTAAAGAGTTCTTTCAAGGAATGACGAAAACCCGGCTGAAGGAGATGATTCGGGAGGAAATCGCAGCGGTTGAATTTGGGCAGGAGTTTGAGTCTGCCCTCATTTCAGACCTCATATCCCAGAAGCATTACCACTGTGCGGCGCAAAGCCTCCGCCCATGCCGCTTTCGAAAACTGCATCGGCCGGGAGCGGCTTACGATTTCCAAGGCTACTTCCCAGATTACGGTTGGCACGGGGTCTCATGGACGCAATGCATTGAACCTCGTGACGAAATAGCTTGGTTGGAGCGCGCGCTCCGTGATGCTGCACGCCCTATAATCTCGACCTATAAGGCGACTCATCCAGTATGCGAACGGTGCAGAGACCACCCGTCAACAGAAGTTGATCACGTTCTTCCCGAGTTCAACCTTATGGTCTCACAGATCATTCAGACGCTCAGCCTCTCTCAAGTCGAGGAGATATTCTCTCGCTTTGACTGGCTGGACACAGAGCCGTTTTCTCTTCCGCCAGGGCACCCTGCTTTGCAGCTAATCGCTGAGTCTCATCAGACTGCAAACCTCCAAGCTGTATGTAAACCCTGCCATGTGCTCAACGGGAATGAGCGGCGCCGAGCAGTGGATTAATCAACCTGATCCATTCAATTGCTGGCGAATTGGGCTTAAAAGCGAAATGCCCTTAACGCTTTCAAGATGTCCCACTTTAGGTCATCTTTATCACCCAGCAGCGCCGTACTCCAGGCATAGATGCGCATGCCGAGCTGCTACTCTCCAGAAGCCGCCACGTTGCTGGCAATCGGGACATGCATGAGCCTACAGTTGATTTTCACCCTCGAAGCAACCCTTGGAACCTTGGCACGATTATTCGCTGCTGAGGGAGCGGCTCAAGAGGTCGCGGTACTGACTTTCTCTAAACCGGAGGTCGTGGAGTCCCATTATGACAATTGGAACGGGGGCACGACTTACTACTCTCTCATAATGGAGGTACCTTTAAATCTGTATCCGCAGATCGAGCCACGTAAAACAGAGCTCGAGGCAATTATTTTTAAGAAACTGGAAGTTATAGTAAACAAAAATCCGTCTGATGCCTTTTGCGAAGTGAAAATTTCTCCGGCGGTTGTTGAAGATCCCCAGTGGCGAGAAAAGGCGACGGCTTGGCTTTCTGGATCAAAGGTTTCCAATCAAGGTAGGGTGCGTTCTGATAATGTCGCGCCACTAACAGCGGACGGACTAATCTTCCGGTCTCAGCCTGAGATCCATATGTATAAGGCCTTTAAGTCGATGGGTATCTCATTTGCGCCGCTGCCGGTATTCATACGCGGTGGATTGGATTACAGACGAATTGAGCCTGACTTTGTGTTGATTCGTAATGGCATCATGATGGTTGTCGAGGTTGACGGTGACACGGTACACCAAGAAACGCCGGCAGAAGCCCATGCAAGGACAACCATGCTGCTGCATGAAGGCGTACATTTCGAGCGTATCCGAGCCAGCGAATGTGATTCTCCCGAAAAGGCAAAGAAGGCGGTGGAAAAAATCCTGCTTGTCTTCGATAAAATTCACTCTGCTAGATAAATTTGATAATGGAATTATGGCCCAAAGACTGATTTTTAACTGCCAAATCTGAATTATTTCCTGCATGGCAGCAAACCTTCAGTTAGTTTGCAATCAAATTCAACTCATTCTCTTGTTACTGGAAGATCCAGATAATCCGGAGTACCGCCCATGCGCTACGCAAGCCATAGCGGGCTTAAAATCGATTCTCAAAAAGGGCGATCGCCACCGCCGCCCTGATTCAGCTTCTCATTTATGAGAAATATAATTGACACTCGCTCGAACTAACAGGAAGCATTACACTTGATGGAAGCTTGCAAATTGTTCATAAAGCTCGTCAAAAGTAACGACCGAAACATGAGAGGAGACAGCTTGTCGCTGTACTTCAAAGGCCATAAGCTTGTCTCTATCATCAGATATGCTGCTTAGGTCGCCGACTATCAAGAAACAACGAGGAGCAAATACCTCGAAGGGCATCGGTGCCATGTTACGTTTTTGGTAGAAATTGACCATCAACTCGTTACGCTGAATTAACACCTGTGAAATAGCGCCAGAAACGTCAGTAGAGAAAGGGTAGGTATCGCGATACTTTCGTCCTAAAAGTTTGGTTTTTGGAGCTTTTATCTCAACGAGGCTGATATTGTTAGCTTTATTTAAATACGCGAAATCAGCACGCTTGCTTCCAGCTCCTCTAATGTCAGTCGTCCCAACATGAAATTCGCTTTGCATGAAGACTGCGTACCCACCGAGAAGCCTTTCGAGTACACCTTTTCTTTTTTCGAGTTCTTCGTGCCAGAAGGCCTCGTTACCGTCCTCATCAACGCGCTTGTTAGCCCAGACATCTAGCGCCATCGCGATATCCGAAGCATACACTCCTCTTTTAAGCAAAGGGAGGACATCGCCGTTGACGATTACAGAATTAAATTCATCTATCGCCTCCAAGACAAACTCGGCAAATTCAATTGCAAAGTCATCCGGCTCATCTTCATCAATATATTGAATAAGGTCGTTCAGCTTTCTCTTGGCGCGCAAAGCCACATCCATGAAAAACCTAAACCCTGGAGCAAGCTCTAACTGTTTAGCGAAATTCTCCTTTGAGCGATCAGTACCTAAAACCTCTTCAAGCCTTTCATCAATTTTTTCCTGTACGATTTTCAGCAAATGCTCTGCGCTATCTTTAGGATCTAAAGCAAAATCTGAGTGACTGAGTTTGACGCTAAGAGCAATCGCCAACCTGTCATAATCCGCTGGTCTAGCTTTGCGCATGTCTTGCGCTAACTGTATTGACCCCCAAATCTCATCGAATCTTTCATCACTCATCTCCATCTATAGCTAGCCTCTTGCATCTCTCTATTAATCCTCAGTCGAAAATAGCCTAGCCACAGCTGTCGGAGCAATGGAAAAATCACTCTCGTGCTCGTTATCAGGGGATCTAGCCTAGGTAGAGCTAGTGCAGCCTTTCATGATGGCCAGCGCTGCTTTCCTCATGACAACAAATGGGATTTGCCCCGCGAGAAAATTGAAGGGAGTAAGATCACGGTGGACGTGATCGACGCGCTGAAAGCAATCATGCTTAAGTTACCGTGCGAATAGGTAAATCTTTATTTCCGGTTCAGAACGTATGATCGCGGTGTTGAGATTTTACCCTGCCATGATCCGCCTCAGGGATGGTTATCAAAATTTATAACTTTACCAGTGAACAACGATTAATTTGCAACGAGCCTTTCGGATGAAGCTGTACGAACACACAGTGCAAGCTGGACAAAAAGTAAAATCAAGAAAATACATGATGATCCAAAACCACGGATTACATTGGGCGAAGGTATGTTCGCAACTCATCATTACGCCCGAGTGAAATGGCGCTATACAGATTTATAACACAGTTGCCAATCGATTTATTTACAATGATGCTCCTTGATTTCTATAGGCACTGTGTAAAAATCCCTTCGTCATTACCGAAAAGTACCGTGAAAAAGGGTGAGAGATGAACTACCACGTGCATTACATGAGCATTGACATCACACTCGACGACAAGTTACTTGATCACCCTGACAACCTCTGTGGAATTTCAGTGGCAACTGTGAACACAAAAAGCAATCCATTGTACTGGCACTGCAAAAATATTAGAGAAATCGAGCAGGCCTACGAGCGTCATCACAACTTTCCCACCAACGATGATGCGGTGCTCTGGCCGAAGCATAAAGTAAAGGTGATAAAGGTCGAGCCCGCAGCAGTTTGCTGAACGGCGCACTTGCCATTGATGGGCCCCATACACGGGCATGATGCCGAATTCAGAATCTTTCATGGATAGGCATCTATGAAACTCATCGTAAGCTACGTAATTTTTTACACTACTGTCGACCAAGTGTTGCTGGGTAACAGTTCGACAATGAGCGACGTCCACTATGAATTTATCAGCCTGCTTGCACCTGAATATTCAGCGTGTGGATCAATACAAGATATCGAAGCAGAGTTTGAGGCAGGGCGAAATTACACAGACGGCAACAACCATGTGGCGAACTCACAGAGAAAAGTTAAGACTCTTAAAGTGGAGATATTCTCAGTAGAGCCGTGAAGACTTTAAAAAATTTTTAGCCGCGTCTGAATGCGAGCATGAGCGACGAACGTAACTTCACACTATGTGATAACCCAACATGTAGACATCCTTCTCTTCGCCGATTTCGCCCGTTGCGCCGAGGTAAATATTTGAGCATGCCACGCCAACAACAAGCACCTGTTTAAAGAGCATGTCGAGAACCTCATCTACTAGATCTGAAAGCCTCGAGGACTCCGTATCCGATGGCTTTACAGTTTCAATGAAAGCAATGAGATTAAACTCTCGACTAGCCACAAATGGGCCCACTCTGTTGTAGCCTTCAAATACGCCGGAGGCTATGCCGATAACTTAGCTTTTTTTGATCTTCATGGTGTTCCCGCCTCCATCCTGAAACAGACGCTATACCTAAGGCGGCTTTACCATCATTGTAGATTTCGGGGAGATACGTGGTGCTGTCCCTTGGAGAGTAGCAAGAAATCTCGGAGGCTCGAACGTCCATTGCCGCGCTGAAAAGTGGCCAGTACGTAGCGAGAATTCATAGTTGTCATCACCCAAAATCTCCCTTCGCGCTCGACTTTCAACACATCAGAAGTACGGATCAAATGACCATCTTCATACCGTCCGTACCGAGCTTTGCGCTGATGGCCAAAGACCACGCCAATTCCTGCACGAGCTCTGATGGAAACACCGCAAAGGTAAGCGGTCACTGGCAAGTCAAAGCCCTGCTCCTGAGCTTTTATAATGCGCGTAAGGTCGAAATCAGTGTGGCGTTTTCCATAGAAACTCACATCAAGAGTGTCAAGCATCATTGCGCTCCCTTGGGCGTTTTGTAGGGCGTTATCAAGAATTGCGCACGGAACCAGCCGCTCTGATAGCGTGCAAGAATCTTGGTAGATTTCAGGCTGATCGAATCATGCTTTCGAGAAAAACTGGTCGTCGGTTTTTTAGTGAATCAATCTGAAAACCTGGGCGGTTTGAGCTGTGGTACACGAAGCCACCATCTACTTCGATTAGGCATACATCACAGTCATGCTCATCATTCCCGACAATGACTTTGACCACGCGATCCATACTCCATCCATCACAATGGTTCATCGATGGCGGCGTCACTACCCTGACATCGGTGACTGTGATTTCCTCGTCTTGGGCGATCAGGATCTGCTGAAGTTGATGCTCGGTATCAACCATTAACGCTGCTTCGGATATCCGGCCCTCTTGCTTGGCTTGGATAGTCAGGTGATACCAGTGAGTGCGGAACACTCTGGATACCTGGCGCCATTGGCACTGCCCTTCCCCAAACATACCTGGTACTCCGACCATATTGGTGTCATGTGTTCTGAACATCGTGTGTCCTTATGTCTCGCGTAGCTCTTACAAGAGCGGAGATTAAAAGAAGGAGAAGATGGTGTTGAGGCTGGCAATTTGCTCATGCCCCGGCCCCATCAGGACGTAAATCGTATTCTTGGTCTCGAACATAACGCCGTCATCGAATGTGAGGCACATGCTGGAGCGAACCCAGTCGCCTACTTGGAACCGCCCACGGCTGTCCTCGACCACTTTGTGAGCAAACAAGAAAAGAGGGAGGTGGCCGGCGGCGTGAACCTTTGTGACTTCTTCAGGGGTTAGGTCGGCGCGAAAGATTGTCCATTGTTCGACTAGGCAATAGGGCTTGTGCGGGAAACGCTCAGTTACCATTCCAACAGCTTCTAAGCCCGAGTGCGTTCTGCCCTCTAGCTCTAGGCTGTTCCCTTCAAGTAGCTCGCTTTCGGACGGACACACCATGCGTCGACCCTCCAGTTTAGTAATGCATGAAATGACATCTGGGCCGCCGAGCGGCCGATGCAAGCCAAGCCAAAATCAACATATGAATAATTATATATATTTGAGTATCTATTAGCAAACACGGCATACCGTCTCTTTTTTGATGAGGCGATAGAATGTCATTGCGTCGCCCATACGCGGCCGTACTGCAACTGCTACGAAAATCCAAGGGATTGCACCAGCAAGCTATCTCTGCAGAGGTCGCGCAGCCATATGTCAGTTTGCTAGAAGCTTCAAAAGCTAATGCCACAGTGGACGTAACTAAGGCGCTAGCGGACGCTTTAGGCGTAAATTCTGCAACGTTCTTCGGGCTGGTGATTGCTGCCAGTCAACAGGTAACCCCGCGAAACGTCATGCTCGAAGCCA
Source organism: Pseudomonas sp. lyk4-TYG-107 (assembly GCF_030209055.1). Taxonomy (NCBI): domain Bacteria; kingdom Pseudomonadati; phylum Pseudomonadota; class Gammaproteobacteria; order Pseudomonadales; family Pseudomonadaceae; genus Pseudomonas; species Pseudomonas sp. lyk4-TYG-107. Next base: position 27,105 of record NZ_JARVST010000020.1, on the reverse strand, counting down.
TTGCTGAAATGGAAGCGCTAGGACTCGCGGACACAGTCTTGCCAGCGACGCCGGATAAGCTTGAGGCCCCGAGAGTGATTGAGGGCAGGAAGAGAATGCAGCAGGTTCAGGAATTAAAGGCTTTGGGCCATAGCCGGGCTGAGGTTGCGCGGGAGCTAGGGTGCACATGGACAACCGTCAATCGCCTCTGGGGTGAGAAGCCAGACGACTAATGGTTTGCTGATATTCAGGCACTCACGAGATGCGGGCGATCTGCAAACAAGGCGCTAAAGAGCCTTGGCCCTGTGAGTCATTCAGCGACATTTTGAAGCCATTGTTCCCCAAAAGGATGAAGCTCAGAGAGGGCGCAAAATAGCGCGCTGAGTAGTATAGGAAACTATTAGTAGACCCACTCACTCAGTCACTCACAGACGAGTAGTTGGAATTTGGGGGCCATAACTTACGGCTGCATCCAGTCGCAAAGCTGCCACACCAACAAATGCCCGACCGGCGTCGCCACCCAGGACGCTCTGCGCCAACGCGCCCTCGTCGTCCCGGACAAGGCCCAGCGCGTCTACAACTTCCACCGCAACACGCTCAAGGCGCTGGCAGAAATGCTCGCCGCCGCAGGCCTTGAGCATCCGTCGCAACTGTCGGCCAAGCACCTGGTGCGCCGCATGTCGGCGACCGAGATCAAACTGTTCTCGCAGCTGCATGTGTTTCTGAAACCGGGGGAATTGCTCACGGGTGAGGTGAATGGCGAGTTCTATTCGCGGATGTGGCAGATGGCGCGAGCAGACAGCTTTGAGCCGCAGGAAGTGGCGGCAGCCTGAGCCTCGTCACCAACTGAGCAGGCGGTGAGGCGGCGGCTCTTTCATGACGATGAAACCGTAATCGCCAATCAGGTAAATCCGGTAATACAGGCTGTCCACCAGCGCTGGAAACCCCTGATAGCCGACGCGGGTGGCGTTGCGCCGCTCGCGTTCGGCGACCACGTTGGTAATGCCTGCTGACGGCAGATTTTCCGCGAGGATGAAGTAGTCGACGTTGAGCAGATAGTGCAGCACCGGCAGCCGCTTGAATGAACCGGTCGCACTGGCCAGCCAGCGCTCGGAGTAGCTCACCGAGAGATAGATCCGCTTGGCTTCACGCAGCTCGCGATGGGCAGCGATGTCATGGCTCAGGCTGTACAGCGCACTGCTGGCGAAGGTTTTCTGCAGATTCAGTACCCGGCCGTAGGCGAAGGACAGCGAGAGAGTCGCCAGCAGCGCAATGATCAGCAGCAAGGGCAAGCGACGATGCGCGGATGCCAACGCAACGTGCGCCAGATAGAACAACCCCAGCAACAACACGCCGAAGCCCATCAGGGTGCGCGCGCCTTCATTGAAATCACGGAACAGCAGCGTGATCCCCGGCACCAGCAAAGCCAGGACAGGCAGCGTGAGCAAGCACAGCAGCAAGTCTGGCCAACGGTGCGGGCGGCACTGAACCAGTCGCACACTGCCAGCGATCGCACACAACACCAGCGCAGCGAAAACCCACGGGTAGCCGCCGTGAAACAACAGCGCAACTTTATCCAGGACCCGAGCGAAATTGATGCCGATCTGCAACAGCGGGTTGGCGTCCAGGTTCAACAGATCCGTTTTTCGCAACGTTTCCATGAATGGGTACGCCGTGGCGCTGTAGATCAGGATGCCCAGGCCCGCTTGTGCGAGTTTCCAGCCCAGCATCCGCAGAATCTCCGGCCACTGAGTTCGCCGCTGAACAGCCCTGATCAACTCGACACAACACAGCCCGAGAAACACATTGAAGCTGATCTGATAAAGACCGATTGCCAGCGCCAGCAACGCCGCAGGCACCAGCCAGCGCTGCACCCGCGATGAACCTTCGAATGTGATGGCGTAGATCGCCGCGACCATGCTCAGGGCCATGATCGGGCCGTCGTATTGATAGGACAAGTTCTGCAGCAGGAACGGGTTATACCAGAGCGGCAACGGCACCAGACAGCAGGCCAGCGTCGGTTCTGCAAAGTAGTGAAAGGTCAGGCGCGTCAGGGCCAGACTCATCGCTACGACGGCGAGCAACAGCGGCAACGGAAAGATGTTCGGCGCGGCGCCGGTGAACGTCAGCGCTTGATAAAACCAGTCGGCAAACAATCGCCCCTGCCCGGCCCAGGCATTGCCGGCGGCCAGCGTGCGCCAGTTATCGTCGATGTAGGGAAAGTCGGCGAGGATCAGGGGCAGGACGTACAACGCGGTAGCCAGCAGGAAGAACAGCACGACCTGACGCTGACTGAGTTCTCGTTGGAGAAATGCGCTCGTTCTCATGTGCGCGCCCCGTTTCAATGCCGCGCGAAATTTGCGAAGTGATACAGGTTTGAGCCTTGCTTCGAGGTTTTTATCGCGCTTTCAGACCGGCGGTTACAGCTTCTGAAACGCCCATAAAAAACCCCGACCAATAGGCCGGGGCTTGTTTGTTACCTTACCGTTGACTTACGAGACCGAACGCACCGCACCCTGCGTTTCACCGGTCGGTTGCAGCTTGAACACGTAGAACAACACGGTCAGCAGCACCAGGAACACCGGCCCCACATATAGCGCCACGCGGGTGTCCGGGAAGTACGCCATCAGGCCGACCACCAGCACCAGAAACGCCAGCGCGAAGTACGAACTGACCGGATACAACCACATCTTGTATTTCAGGCCGGCACGTTCGCTGGCGCTCAGGCCTTTGCGGAATTTCAGTTGCGCCAGCAGGATCATCACCCAGGTCCAGATCGCGCCGAAGGTCGCAATCGACGTCACCCAGACGAAGACTTTCTCCGGCACCAGGTAGTTGAGCAGCACGCCGATCAGCAGCGCGAAAATCGACAGCAGCAGCGCGCGGCGTGGCACGCCATTGGAGGTCTTGGCGAACCCGGCCGGAGCCTGGCCGTTCTGCGCCAGGCTGTAGAGCATGCGCCCGGTGCTGAAGATGCCGCCGTTGCACGACGACAGCGCCGCAGTGATCACCACGAAGTTGATGATGCCGGCGGCGGTCTTGATGCCCAGACGCTCGAAGGTCATCACGAACGGGCTGCCCTGGGTGCCAATTTCGTTCCACGGGTAGATCGACAGGATCACGAACAGCGCGCCGACGTAGAACAGCAGAATGCGCCAGAACACCGAGCCGATCGCATCGGGAATGGTCTTCTGCGGGTTCTTCGCTTCACCGGCGGTCAGGCCGATCATTTCGACACCGAGGTAGGCGAACATGACCATTTGCAGGGACATCAGCACACCGGTCACGCCGTTGGGCATGAAGCCGCCGTGGGCCCACAGGTTGGAAATCCCCAGCGCCACGCCATCGTTGCCGAAACCGAAAGCAATGATGCCGACGCCGCCGATGACCATGGCGATGATGGTGACGATCTTGATCAGGGCGAACCAGAACTCGAATTCACCGAAGGCTTTTACCGCGATGAGGTTGATCGAGCCCATGCTGATCAACGCCGCGAGGGCCCAGATCCAGCGCGGTACATCGGGGAACCAGATGCCCATGTACACGGCGACGGCGGTGATTTCCGCGACGCAGGTCACCAGCCACAGGAACCAGTAGTTCCAGCCAGTGAGAAAGCCCGCCAGCGGGCCGAGGTAGTCCTGGGCGTAGCGGCTGAACGAGCCGGCCACCGGGTTGTGTACGGCCATTTCGCCGAGGGCGCGCATGATCACCAGGATCGCCAGACCGCCGAGAATGTACGACAGCATGATCGCCGGGCCGGCCATTTCAATGGCCTTGGCCGAGCCGAGAAACAGGCCGACGCCGATACAGGCACCGAGTGCCATCAGGCGAATATGCCGTTCGCCGAGTTCGCGTTTAAGCGGGCCGCCGTGAGCGGTCTCGCCATGGGGCAGGTGATTGCCGACTGGCATAGGGATACAACCTCGTCTTGTTATTGGATATGACCACCGTGTGTCGAAGCCTCGACCGATAGGCCTCAGCTTCCCGACACCGCGCCTGCTTCGTGGGCAGACACGTCATGCAGGACCCTGCCTGCAAGATCAGCGGGGCGTGCAGTATAGAAAGCTTGTCACAGGGCTTTTCACTCTATAAGTGACAACATACAGCTAGAAGTCTCGGCAAAAAGCCGCTTTGCGGAGAGATATTACCTGATATGCGTAGGAATATTCACCACAAAAAATCCCGGCGAGTATTGCACGATGATGGTGCACCGTCATGGCCCTGCTTTGGTGGTATTGCGTGGGGGACGGCTCTAGCACAGCCGTTTCGATGAACTTGACTGTTTAACCCCCTGTGGCGAGGGAGCTTGCTCCCGCTCGGCGGCGCAGCCGTCGTATTACCCGCGAAGGCGGTGTTTCAGACAGATCGCGATTAGAGGGATTGGGGCTGCTACGCAACCCAGCGGGAGCAAGCTCCCTCGCCACAGAGAATGCGATATCTGGAAGTTTTCGGAAATTTCGTACAGTCATCGCAGACCCAATTCTTGAATGCTGCGACTAGCGTGAATAGGGATTGAACTCGCAAAGGGCGCAACGGAATGCGTAACCCCCTACATTCACATCGGCTCCGCCGAGGGCGCTATTCGGAATCGGGACGTGCCTATCTGATAACTGCAGTGGTGTATCAGCGCCGCAGAATATTCAGCGATTGGCAAGTTGGCCGTTTATTGGTAGCGGAGCTCCGGCGAGCTCATGATCAGCGATGGGTCGACTCGATCGCCTGGGTGGTGATGCCTGATCACCTCCACTGGTTGGTCCAGCTGGAAGCAATGCCCATGGAAGGCCTGATGCAAGCGGTGAAGTCCCGAAGCACATTGTCGATTAACCGCGCCCTAAACCGAAAAGGCGCGTTTTGGCAAACCGGCTATCACGACCGAGCTATCCGTGATGGAGAAGACTTGAAACCCTTCGCCCGATACATCATCGCCAATCCGCTACGGGCCGGCTTGGTAGAAAAAATTGGTGACTACCCACTCTGGGATGCCTGCTGGCTCTAAAGCTCCCACTCTCCCTGTGGCGAGGGAGCTTGCTCCCGCTCGGCGGCGCAGCCGTCGTATTACCCGCGCACGCGGTGTTTCAGACAGATCGCGATTAGAGGGATTGGGGCTGCTTACGCAACCCAACGGGAGCAAGCTCCCTTGCCACAGGTGCAGTTTTCTTCAGAAACCACTCCCACCCAAACCCCGCACTTTTTTTTCCCCATCACCAACCACCGTCTAAGCTTCAGTCAAGTCCGATCAATCTGCGTGAATGGATCAATCGACTATGGGCGCTTTGTGGCAAACCGATTCGAGTAAAGCCGTGGTTCCGACTGAACGTGTGGATGAAGCGCCTGTCCCCCCCAAAAAACGCCGCAGCCGGCATGGCTGGAAGGCGTTCTGGTTATTGCTGCTGATTATCGCCATCGTGGTGGGTCTGGCCGCGAGCAAGGAGATGCGCACCTCGCGTTTCCAGTCCCGGGAGCTGAGCCAGTACGCCGCCTCGCTCAAATATCAGCTGGAGCCCGGCCCCAGCGAAGCGATCCGCTATCCGGGCAACGGGCCGTTCGATCTGCGTCTGGGCTACAGCTCTCTCGATGAATTCCTGCCACGCCTGCTCAAGCGCAATTACGTGATCACCGAGCAGACGCGATTTTCACCCGCGCTGTTGAGCTACACCGACAAGGGCCTGTTCGTGCCCTATTCGGAAAAGATCCAGGCCGGGCTGTCGATCACCGATTGCCGCGCTGCGCCGTTGTATCAGTACAAGTATCCGCAGCAGCTGTATTCGAGTTTTGCGGCGATTCCGCCGGTGGTGGTCAGCAGTCTGCTGTTCATCGAAAACCGCTTTCTGCTCGACCCCAAGCAACCGTTGGCCAACCCGGCGGTGGACTGGCCGCGCTTCGGCATGGCCGCGTGGTCGCAGGTGGCGAAACTGCTGCACCTGCCGGGGCAATCGGCGGGCGGCAGCACCCTGGCGACGCAACTGGAGAAGTACCGGCACTCGCCCGATGGCCTGACGGTGTCCGGCGCCGAGAAGATCCGTCAGATGATTTCCGCCAGCGTGCGCGCCTATCAGCCCGGCCCGGAAACCCTCGGCGCGCGGCAGAACATTATCCGCGACTACCTCAACAGCGTGCCGCTTTCCGCTGTTCCGGGGCACGGTGAAGTACACGGCATGGCTGAAGGTTTGCGGGTCTGGTACGGCAGCGATTTCAACCAGGCCAATGCACAGCTGAACAGCCCGGCCACCGATGCGAAAACCATGGCCGACAAAGGCCTGGCCCTGCGCGAAATGCTCTCGCTGATGATCGCCCAGCGCCGCCCTTCGCATTACCTGACCAAAGGCCGCGAAGAACTCGCCGACCTCACCGACAGCCACTTGCGCCTGCTCAAACAGGGCGGCGTGATCGACAGCGCGCTGGCCGATGCCGCACTGGCGAGCAAGGTCACTTACCGCGACTGGCAGACCCAGCCGACCCTTCAGCCGATCGAAACCAACAAGGGCATCAGCGTCGCCCGCAGCCGTCTGGCGAGTATGCTCAACCGTCCGCTGTACGACCTTGATCGCCTCGACCTCTCAGCCACCAGTACCTTGCAGGGCGAGTTGCAGACCCAGGCCACCGATTACCTGAAAAAACTCGCCGACCCCACGTTTGCCGGGCAGATCGGCCTGATTGGCGAACGCCTGCTCACCCCCACCAGCACCACCCAGGTGCGCTACAGTTTCACCCTGTTCGAACTGACCCCGGACGGCTCGCGAGTACGCGTACAGACCGACAGCACCGACCAGCCGTTCGACATCAACGAAGGCAGCAAGCTGGAGCTCGGCTCGACGGCGAAGATGCGCGTGCTGACGACTTACCTGCAGATCATCTCCGAACTGCACGACAAGTACGGCGCCATGAGCGTGCCGGAACTGAAGAAAGTCGAAGTGCCGGATCAGGACCGCCTCAGCCAATGGGTGATCGATTACCTGATCCAGAACAAGGATCACGATCTGTCGAAAATGCTCGGCGCCGCGCTCGACCGCAAATATTCGGCCAGCCCCGGCGAGGCGTTTTTCACCGGTGGCGGCCTGCATGTGTTCCACAACTTTCGCAAGGAAGACAACGGCCGCCTGCCGACTCTGCGCGATGCGCTGCGCGAGTCGATCAACCTGCCATTCATTCGCCTGATGCGCGACGTGGTGCGCTACGTCACCTACTCCGGCCCCAACAGCAGCGCCGAACTGCTCAAAGACGACCGCGATCCGCGACGTCAGGAATACCTGGCCAATTTCGCTGACCGCGAAGGCACCTCGTTCCTGCTCAAGTTCTGGAAGAAGTACAAGAACAAGGACACCCAGGCGCGCCTCGACACCTTCCTCGACAGCATGCGCCCGACCCCGATCCGCATGGCCGCGGTGCATCGTTATCTGCTGCCCAATGCCAGTCAGGAAGACTTCAACAGCTTCGTGCGCGCCCACCTCAAAGGCGCCAAGCTCACCGAGAAACTCACCGACGATCGCCTGATCCGGTTGTACGACGCCTACGGCCCGGGCACCTACGATCTGCCGGATCAGGGCTTCATCGCCAAGGTCCACCCGCTGGACCTGTGGTTGATGGGCTATCTGCTGCACAACCCGGACGCCACCTTCAGCCAGGTGGTCAAGGCCAGCCAGTTCGAGCGTCAGGAAGTCTATAGCTGGCTGTTCAAGAGCAAGCACAAGGGCGCCCGCGACAGCCGCATCCGCACCATGCTCGAGATCGAAGCGTTCCTGGAGATTCACCAGCGCTGGCAGAAAGTCGGCTATCCGTTCGACCATCTGGTGCCGTCGCTGGCCACCGCCATCGGCAGCTCCGGCGATCGTCCTGCCGCGCTGGCCGAACTGATCGGCACCATCCTCAACGACGGCGTGCGCATGCCGACCCTGCGCATCGACAGCCTGCACTTTGCTGCAGACACCCCGTATGAAACGCGTCTGACCAACGACCCGCATGTGGGCAAACGGGTGATGCCATCGGAGGTCGCCACAGCGATGCGCGAGGCTCTTTCACAAGTGGTGGACTCGGGTACGGCGAAACGGGTGTCCGGCAGTTTCAAAACCGCCGACGGCACGCCACTGGTCATGGGTGGCAAGACCGGCACCGGCGACAACCGCATCGAAGCCATCGGTTCCGGCGGGCGGATTCTCAGTTCGAAGTCGATCAACCGTACCGCGACCTTCGTGTTCTACATCGGCAACAACCACTTCGGCACGCTCACCGCGTTCGTCCCCGGGCGCTCGGCGGAGAACTTCAAGTTCACCTCGGCGCTGCCGGTGCAGGTGCTCAAGGGCATGGCGCCGATCCTTTCGCCATACCTGCAACCGGGTACGCACACGATGTGTCAGGCACCGGAGGTCACCGCCGCCCGCTAAGCCACGAAAGCACTGTGACGTGGTGGTAACTGTGTATTTTTCACTCCGTATTTTTCGAAAGCTCCGCGCGCAACCCCGGCGCTTTCAACCGGGTATTTGCGCTTTTTTCACCCACTGTCCTTGCCTAGGCTGATCGCTCCATTTTTGATCAAGGACGATCCAGCAATGCCCACCCTTTCCCCGCAGGGGCAACCGTCACGCACGGCGCACCTCGTCTCACCGGATGTCAGTGTTCATTATCAGACGATCGAAAAAGCCATCCCGGCCTGGCTGCGCGCAAGCTCAGCAAAGCGGGTCAATGAATTGCAGCTGCACCGACTGAAACTGCCGGCCTGGTATCAAGAGGTATCGGACGCCGAACATCGGCGTCTGCAACAGCAGATGCAAAATGCCTGGAAAGCACAAAACGACGTGGACAAGGCCTTGAGCAGTCTGCAAGACGTCTACGCCTTCGCCAGGCCGTTATTACAGCAGGCGCTGCAACAGCGCTTCGGTGTCGAAGACGACGTCGAGAACACCTGGCTGCGCCTGTACGCCCCCGTCAACAGCGCGTGGTGGGCCCATGACTTTGCCGGTGCAACCACCAGCCGGACCGTCTCGCTGCTCGACGCTGCATTGCATAATTTCTCCCGCGATGAAGCGTTCAGCCCGGCCTCGGAGTTCATTACCCGCCCCGATGCCAACGGCCACTTCACGGTCAGGCCGCTCAAGCACAAAGTGAGTATCGAGCAGTTCAAGTCACTGTGCCGCGAGCTGAATATCGGCGCCCGATACGAGCAGCATCTCAATGATTTTCTGCGCTCGGGCAACCGTGTGGCCCGCCAGGTTTTGCAGTACCGGGTCATCTTCAGTCAAAAAAGTACATTGAGCGTCTGTGCCCAGTTGGCTCTGGCAAAAAAGGACATTGACCGCGACGCCTACGAGGTCATTCAGGGCATGCTCGATGACCGGCGCAACCTGCGCTGGCGCGGGCGTGCCATCAACTACTACAACCTCGCCATGATGGATACGGCGCTGACCGGTATCACCCTCATCGCCCCCGACGTGGACACCGCCAACGCCCCGGTCCCGGTGATTGCCTATGTGCCCCATGACCCGGAACACCCGCTCAAACAATACCCCTCGGCGCTGGACTTCATGGCGGAACTGACGCGGCAACTGCGTGACCGCGACGCTACCGGCAGCTATCAGCGGTTTTTCAGCCAGTTCGTCAACCATCAGCAGCGCGGGCATTTTTTTGCAGGCTTGAACGCCCGCCTGAGCACCGTGAAATGGCACACCGTACCGCCGGGAACCCACCTGCCCAGTTGGCGCGAAACGCCTGTGGATCACCCCGACCTGCGCTTTCGCCTGACGAAAATCCAGGACGACCGCGATACCCGTTACACCGGCAGTCTCTGGGCTTACTTCCATCAGCAGAAGCTCAACAAGATTTTCAATGACGCCCGGGAGATCGCCATTTCCACCGAGTATGCCGACCGCATGGCCCGTTGGGCCTGGTGGGACAACCTAGGGAAAATCCTCTCGGATATTTTCAACGTGGCGCTGCTGGTGGTGACCCCGCTGGTGCCGGGGCTCGGCGAATTGATGCTGGCCTACACCACGTATCAACTGCTCGACGGCGTCTTTGAAGGCATCGTCGACATGGCCGAAGGGCATTTGGCCGAAGCGGGTGAGCAAGCCATTGGCGTGCTGCAAAGCATCGTCCAGCTCGGCGCCTTCGCCGCTGGCGCCAGCCTGGGACGTGTCGCACGGGTCAAGCTGTCGTCGTTTGTCGAAGGCCTGAAACCGGTGCAGTTGGCCGATGGCCAGACCCGCCTGTGGAATCCGGATCTGGCGCCCTATCGCCTGCCGGAACAGACCCTGCCGAGCCCGGCCCGCCCCGATGCGCACGGCGTTCATACGCTGGGGGACAAACACCTGTTGCGCCTGGATCAACACCTGTTCGAGGTGACCAAGGATCCGGCTTCCGGGAAACACCGCCTGCGCCATCCGCGACGTCCCCGGGCCTACGCACCGACGCTTGCGCACAACGCCGACGGGGCCTGGGTCTGTGAAACGGAAAACCCGCGTCTGTGGGACGGACCAAAACTGATGCGACGCATCGGCCATCGCACCGATGGTTTCAGCGACGCGCAACTGGAGCACATGCGCCTGCTGACCGGCACCGACGAGGACATGCTGCGCCGCATGCACGTCGACAACACCCCGCCGCCGCCATTACTCAGCGATACGCTGGATCGACTCGGCCCGGCGCGTCCGGTGCAGCCCGACGCGCCACTGTCGCCGGCGGCCAGCCAGGTGCTGGTGGATTGTCCACAGTTGACGCCGGTTCTCGCCGAACGGGTGGTGTCTCATGCCCGGCCGCTGGAACAGCAGCAAGCCACGACGCAACGCCGTCTGCCCTTGCGTTTGCGCACGACCGCCCGCGAGGTGCAGTTTGAATTGCAGTCCGTGCGCGCCGCCCAGGGTTTGCAGCAGGAAGCCCTGAGCAACATCGACAGCGAACGGCTGATCCTCGGCGCGCTGCGGCATTACAGCGATACCTTCGGGGCGCTGCGGATTGAAATCCGTGAAGGCACGTTCGACGGCGAGTTGCGTTGCGAAGCCGGTGCCGCGGTCGCCGAGCGCATCCGGGTGCTGGTGCGGGTTGCTGCCGATCGCTATCAAGTGCGCGATGGCGCGAACCTGCCAATCCACCCCGCCAGTGGCCTGTACGAGGCAATCCTGCAGGCGATCAATCACGATGGCCGCAGTGCCCTGGGGTATCGAACCGACGATATCGAACCGTTCAAACAGTGGATCATCGCCAGAACCCAGGCCCCCAGCGAGCGGCGCACGCTACTCGCCAGTCCGCCGATCCGCCCGATCGCTGAATACAACACCCTGTTTCTGGTGCGCGGCCCGGGCCTGAGCCGCAATGCCGCCACGCTGGAGCAACGCATCCAGGATCTGCATCCGCATTTCAGCCCGAGCGAGGTCGAAGCGTTTGCCAGTGCCCTGACCGAACGCGGCGAGCCGCTCAAGGCCATCGAGGCACATGAAGATGAACTCGATGAACTGCGGGTCATCGTCCATCGCTGGCGCTATCAGCAACCGGAGAGCTGGGGGCCGGGCAGTCAGGGCTTCCGTGACGGTGGCGGGCTGCATATCTACGAAAGTCTGCTGGACTGCTTCGAACGCAAGAACGCGCACCTGGGCAACCGCGCCGATCCGTCCGCCTATGCGCTGGATCTGTCGCGGGAACTGCTCTCCACGAATCTGGAAACCTGGTGGGCGAAACGTCCACCGCTGAAGAAGTTTCTCGACAAGGTCACGCTGCTCAATCTCGACAACGCGCGGTTTTCCCCCGACGCCAACGGCCTGCTCAAAGACTTTCCGAACGTGGTCGAGCTGAGCGCCAAATACTGCGAGCTGACGCGCTTGCCGGACCGCATCGGAACCACAATGCGCCGCCTCGAACGTCTGCGCCTGAACAACAACCACATTGTGCTGGACCGCGCCGCCGTCGAACGGCTGGGCAGCCTGACCTACCTCGAAGTGCTGAGAATGGACGACAACCCGCTGGGGCTGTCGCCTGATCTGTCACGCATGCCGCGCCTCAAAGTGGTGGCGCTGAAGAACACCGGCCTGACCACCTGGCCGGACGGCATTCTGGCCAAGCCACGGCCACGCGGTTTGCTGCTCGATCTGCGCGGCAACCCGCTGACGGTAATCCCCGACGTGCCGAGCGGTTCCGATGCGCAATGGCTGGTGGCGCGTACGCGTCTGGACGTCGCCGCCCTGTCGGACCTCAACCAGTTGCGTTACCAGGACAGTCGCCGTTCGATGGCACTGCCACCGGAGCCGATCATGCCGGTCGCCATCCCGGGCACCTCGATCATCTCCAACTATGGCGCCGACTACTGGTCCGACGTGCCGGGCTGGGGCATTGATCGCGAAACACCGTGGACAGAGCTGGTGGAAGATCCCATGGCCGCACCGTTCATGGCGACGTTGCTCAGCGTGCGTGAGTTTGCCGATTTCCGCGCTGGCGGAACGGCGCGCGAGCAGTTGATGCAACGCGTCTGGCGCATGCTCGACGCCGTGCACGTCGACAGTCGCTTGCGCGAAAAACTGTTCACCATGGTGGTGGCGCCGGTGGACTGCGCCGATGCCGGTACGCAGCTGTTCAACCACATGGGGGTGAACGTGCTGGCCTACGAGGCGCATGCCTATTCGGTCGAGCCGAAGGAACTGGAACTGAAGCTGGTGACGCTGGCCAAAGGCGCGGCGCGCCTGGAACAGGTCAACGAAATCGCCCGGGCCGATGTCGCCAGCCGTGGTGGCAATCCCGACGACGTGGAGGTTTATCTGGCCTACCAGACCGGCCTGGCCAAACGTCTCGGCTTGCCCTGGCAGTCCGAGGGCATGCTGTACCGGGCGGTGTCCGGCGTCACTGACGCGATGATCGATCAGGCCTGCGACACGGTACTGGCGCTGGGTGAAGGCGATGGCCTGGTCAACCAGATGCTTGAGCTCGACTTCTGGAAAGAGTACCTGAGCGAGCGCTATCCCGTGCGCCTGGAAAGCAACAAGCGTCTGTTCCAGCACCGCTACGAAGCCCTTGAATCGCTGCGCGAGATCCAGCGCCGGTGGGTGCAATCGACCGTGGCCGAGGAACGCGCAGCCTTGCGCGAACAGCTCAAGACGTTGATGAACGATCTGCCGGCGCCGGCAACCGTGGTGTTCAATGAAGAACCGATCAGCGACGCGCTGTTCGAGCGGCTGCTGGTCGATCTGGCGGATGACGAAAAAGAGCTCGCGCGTCGCCTGACCCGTGAAGCCCTGACCCGCGCCGGGCTTTGATGACGGCGCGCCGGTCTGCCCGTTGCACATCGGGCAGGCCGGGCAACCTCAGGGCGCCGCCGCATTAAAGATCAGGTGCACGTTGCCATAGTAATTCCCCGGCTTGTAGCCGCCGGCGGGCGTGATCGGCTGGATCTCCAGCGCATAACGCCCGCCGGCCCTGGCCTGCTCCGCAGAAACCACCTGACGCGGCGTCTCGTGAGTCAGCACGGTATCGGCGAAGCTGACGCGCAGATAAATGTTCTGCTCCTCGCGACCATTGGACAGAAACGCTACGTTCTCCAGGCGGGCCTCGATGGCACTGGTGTCGTGCCTGAGGTCGAAGTGTTTGCGCATTCCGCCGAGGCTCTTGGTGCTGATATTCCACGGCAGAATCTGCGCACGATGAATCCAGTCCGTTTCGGCCGGTATCACATAAAAACCCAGCGTCGGAATATCCACCGACACCTCGAACCGGTGCTCTTCGCGTGCCGCAAACGATTCTGCACTGAACAGGGTCAGAACGCCCGCGCACAGGATCACCAACGATGGCTTGATCATTTCAGGCCCCCCCTGAGGATTGGCCGGCTACGCGCAGGGACTTCTTGCTCTCGCCTTCCACCAGATTGAAGCGGTATTCACGTCCGGCCTGCTTGTCGAACTCGAAACTGTTGCCTGCGCGGATGTGGTGTTTGGTGGTTGGCTGGCAGGCGGTTTCGTCTTTCAGCGCACAATTGCGAAACTCGTCGATCAGCACCACGGTGTTGCCGTTATTGCGCACTCGATACGTCGCCGGGGTCTCTTCGATCACGCTGTCGAAACGGCTGTCTTTCGGGCGCACAAAGAACACCGTACCGAAACCGGTCATGACGTTGACCCCGGCCGACAAGGTGGTTTTGTATTGCTCACGCTCCTCGGCGGACACGGCGAATTCGTCTTCCTTTTCCGGGACAACGGGGATGAACCGCACGCGAAAATAGCGCTCCCGGTCACGCTCGCCCATCATCAACAGACGCGTGCCCTGCATGCCGTTGGCCGGCACGATCAGTCGCGCGGGGCTGGCCATCAGGCCGTCACGACTGCTCATGTCGGCCTGGCTCCTGACCTCGATTTCCCGCGAGGTGCCGTCGGCGTCGTAGAGGATTTCGAGGATGTTGACCTTGACGAATGCAGTGCTGTCGCCGCTGTTGAACACCCGCTTGAGGTACGTGCTCTTGTCGCCGTCGAGATAGTCGTAGACCGTCCCGACATTGATTTGCGGGCCGGCCTGCAGGGCAAAGGGCAGCCCGCTCAAAACCATTGCTAACACCAGACGCTTCATCACCTTGATTCCTTGGTCGTTGAACACAATGCCGACTCGACTCATCGATACGCAGCCCATCAGATATCCGAGTCCCAGATCACAATGACGATGCCGGAATACGAGCCTCCCGCACCGGGTTGCAGCATCCCGGCCATCGAATATGGCGGAACTTCGAAGTGCAGGGTTCCCGGCGTTCGATCCACGTAGAAACCCGGTTTGAAATACTGCTCATTCCCTACTCCTGGCCTCAGTCGCAAGCGCCTCACAGGCTGGCCGGCAAGGTCGGTTATCCCGTTGGGCAGGCTGACGCTGACGAACAGCTCCACTCGACGGTTAGCTTCACGGTCCTCCAACGCGCATTCACCATTCAATCCTGGGCCGCAGCCTATCGACATCTTGAAACGCGATGACGCCGAGATGTTGAAGGTCTGGTCGCGGAACAGCCCGACCGGCCGCCGTCCGGCCTGCAGCCAGCTCTGCCAGCCACCGACGGGGACCATGCGGATCTTTTCACCACCGGGAGGAATTTCAACCTTGAGGGTGTGCTGCACATTCAGATTGAAATTCAAGGTCAGAGACGAACTCGACGGCAACATCACATCGCCAAAATCGAAATCCGCATTCGGCCCGACGCGGTAGGTCAGCGAACCGCTGTAGTCCCCCGACGACATGCCCAGCGGGTCGGGGGTGACCAGTTCATAGGCAAAATCGAGGTGTTCCAGACGCAACCACGGCACATCGAACTTCGCCTGTTTGGTACAGGCAGCGGCCGCTGGCGTTTTCCAGAAAAACGAGTATGAATCGGGGGAGTACCAACCCACACCGCTGTACTGACAGGGTTCGGGTGCATAGACCCAACTCAAGCCCCACAACAGGTTGTGGGCGCTGCGATCGTCTTCGGCGCCCTCCACCAGTTTCATCACGTTCTCGGTCACATAGCGCGAACCGATACCGACGATCCGCACCTTGACGATTTTTGGCTCGCGGGTGGTCTCGTGATAGACCGTCAGCTCACGCCACTGCACGGGTACCTGAAACGTTGCCCCTTGCCGCGGCGAAGGATGATTCGCCGCAATCGGCGCACGAGCGTTGAACTGAATCGGCACCTGCAAGCTGAATATTTCGTGCTGCTCGCACTGCGCCGGATCGTAGGTGCAGTAACCACTGGAGGGCGTGGTGTTGTGGAACTTGTTGCGGTGCGGATAAGACGAGTCCGGCTTGAACTCGGCGGTGATCGACACCTGTTCGGCGTGAGCCGCAGATACCGTGCCGGCAACCAGCACAACAGCGGCCAGCCCGCGACGCAGGTATGTAGCCAAGGGTGAGACGTTCATGTCTGCAAATCTCCTGAAGCAGGCCGCATCAACCCGCGGTGTGGGCCTTTTGGGTGACGTCGGCCAACGTGTCAGGCGAGCAGCGCAAATCGCCGATCATCAGCACGTTGTTTTCGCTACGGTGTTGGTCGGGGTCGAGCCGGAACTGGCACAGCAGTTGATCGGCGTAGCGCACTTCGAGGGTCGGGGAACCGGCGTGCATCTCCATCGAGAAAAACCCGTCGACTTCGCTGACCCCGCGACTGGCGTGATTGATCACGTGATGGCCTTTGAGCGGCTGGCCCTGCGGGTCGAGCAGGCGTCCGAGTACGGTGACGGTTTTCATCACCCGCACCTTGCGGTACTCCACGCCGCCCTTGTTCAGGTGATAGCGGGCGCGAGACGGTTCGATGTTGGCGGCCGGAACGTGATTGCCTTCGAAATCGAAGCCCACCGAACTGTTGCGGTACGCCGTGAGCGGGATGAAATTACGCCCCGGCCGCAGCGCTGAACTGCCGCCGCTGAGGTCGTCGGCGCGCAGGGTGACGTCGGCGATATCCGACTCGACATCGACGATCATTCCAGCGCCACGGCCCTGATGCTGGCTGGTCATGACCAGTTGCTGACCGCCGACGATCACGCTGCTGTCGAGGTTAACGCCACCGGTGAAGTTGCCGTTGTAGGACGAGCGCTGCACGAAGCCGTCGCCATTGACCCAGTCGGTACGGAAGTTGGCCAGGCTCGAAAGACCGACGCCATAGGTGTCGGTCAGCGCCGTGACCGAAACGCTTTGCAGAATGTGATTCTGCAGATCCTTGCGATAGCCGATCGAGCCATTGTTGTCGCGCCCGCCATCGCGGGCGGTGCGGCTGCCGATGCTGCCGGAAATCTGCTGCCCCGGCCCGCCCAGCGCCATGTTGATGCTCAGGTCGATCCCGCGATTACGCGCCTCGCCACTGCTGTAGCTGCCCGGCCGGTCGAACAGCGACAGCCGCCAGTTGGCATCGCTGCCAAACAGCTCGGTGCGTTGCGTCCAGCCCAGGTCCATGCCCACGCCTTCGACGTTGCCGGTGCTGTGCGAGACCCGCGCACTCAGCGAGTTCTTGCGACTGATGCGATGGTTGAGCGCCAGCGACGAGTTGCTGGTTTCGCCGGTGAACACATTGCGCTGACGCACGCGAGTGCCGTCGGGTAGCGTGTCGTAAGTGTTGCGGGTATCGAGCCAGCTGCGGTTGTGGCTGACCACCAGGCTGCCGGCGCCATAGTTGTACAGGCCCTGCACATCGGCGCCGGTGCCATGGTCTTCGGTCTGATAGAGGTTGGCGAAGAGGCTGATGCTGTCGGCCAGGCTCCAGTCGATCGAAGTGCCGTACTGCAAGGTATCGCGTACCTGACGCGCCGACAGGCCGAGGATCACCCGCGGGTGCAGCAGGTAGTTGAGCGCGGCGCCGGCGGTGAGATCACCGCTTTGCTGTTCTTCCCAATTGCTCAGCAGTTTGCTTTCCTGGCCGGCGAACACGTTATAGCGCCAGCGCTGGTCGAGGTTTTGCCAGTTCACCGGTTTGTAGACCAGCTCCTGAGTGGTCGCGGTGGTCTGGCCATCCTCGATCAGGCGCACTTCGACTTCATAGATGCCGCCGGGCAAGGGCCGGGTGTCCAGCGTCTGTAAACCGGCCGGCACGGCTTGCGTGTTGATCAGCAGGCCATCGCGATAGATCTCCACCGACGCCTGGCGATTGGCCGTGACGAAAATCGGGTAGACGCTGGGCCGCGGGCTGTCGACCGCCAGGCTGTCGGAGCTGCCATACATCACGCCCACCGCCGTATCGGGGCTGGTGCCGAACGACCGGGGTTGGCGGGTCAGGCCTTCGGAATTGGGGGTGAAATAGCCCAGGCGGAAAAAACTGCCCTGCAGTTCGCGCTGGGTGTAGAGCTCATGTACCGCATGATAGGTCTTGGTGTCCGGCCCGCCGAGGCGCGCCAGTTGCATATTGAAGGCCTGGCTCCAGTTGCCGAGGCTGGCACTGGCTTCCAGACCGAAACGTCCGCCCAGATCCTGGTTCTGGCCGCCATTGAGGTTCAACTGATTGCGCAGCATCAGACCGCTGCTGCCACCCTCGGGCTGCTCGTGGAAGCGTTGCGTCTGCAGATCGCGCTCGGCGTTTTCGGTGGCGATCGAGAGCAGTGAATTTTCCAGGTTGTAATGCACCGCCAGCAGTTGCTCGGGGCATTGCCCGCTGCAGTTGCCAAGCGCTACGCCGGATTTGAGGAGACTGGCCCAGGTTTCGCGCTCGGCGGCACTGATACGACTGTCACTGGTGTCGGTGAAGTCGAGCAAGGTAATGCGATCATCGCGCGACAATATAATCATTGCCTCGCCCAGCGGTTGTTGATCAAGTTCGACACGAACCGCCAAAGGCACATCAAAGAAATGCTCTTCAAAGTCTGCCGGAAGACCTTTCGCCTGAGCCAGCAAACTTCGCGGGGTATTATCGACTGGAGGCGGCGCCGCCAGTACGCTGCTGCTCAAAAGCAAGGCAAGCGCAGCCGCGATGGGCGTCATCGGATACATGGATTAATACTCTGATTACCGGAAGTAAAAGCCCGGCCGGGCAACTTCAAAGTTGCCGGCCGGTTACGTTACTGGACAAGTAACGTCAGGTATTGCCGTTATGACTCAAACCGAAGGTTCGACGACCAGCATGACCACACCGGTGTAGTCGCCAGCGGCCGGTTTGGCACCGGTAGCGCTGATCTTGAAGGGCGCGCGATAACGCGTATTGGACTCGGTATCACCCACTACTTCCTGCGAGGTGGTGGTCAGCGTCTTGCCGTTGAGTTCGACTTTCAGATCGATGGTGTTGCTGCCGCCAATCAGCTTCGGCACCCCTTCCAGACGTGCATGAACCTTGCCGGCCGTGTGCAGCACGTCGAAGTGCCCGTTGACTTCGCGCATCGAATTGGTGGCCGGGTTGTAGCTCATGTCCTGATCCTTGTTGACCAGATCGGCATCCACCGGCACCGCATAGAAGTCGTCAGCCGGCACGTGCGCCACGAGACTGATGGAGTGCTTGGCTTCAGTGGCGGCAAACGCCATCGAGGCGCTCATGGCCAGGACAGTCAGAGGGGCGGCAAAGGCGAGTTTCTTGAGCATCATTGAATACCTGTCTTATATAAATTAGTTGAGTCGTCGAGCAGTCAAGGCGAACTGAACAGTCACGAGCAGTCAGTGCTCACCGTTAACTTTCAACGCCAAAGAATGTTCAACCAATTTATCTTCAAAGTAAGCAGGCAACGTCCTGCGACCTTGTAGCCTGGACGCCATTAGATGAGAAAGAAAAAACCGCGAAATTCAGGAAAGTTCCTGTCCAACTGTAAGAAACAGGCTACAGCGCGCCAGCCGAATGACTGCATGCGCCACAACTTGGTAGCAACTTCCGTAAGACATGTACCACACTTTCCCGGAAACAAAGGGCGAAACGGAATATTAGAGAATCTGCACTAATTTGCGCCTTTGCCGGGGGATTTAATACTGCGTTTTCTTGATCATTTTCCGGTTTTTTCGACCGCAGATTCGATCGGTCAGGTGAGCGCCGTTGGTCAGGAACCCTTGTCAGCGCGTAAAGATATATCTTAAGTTGTATCTAAACACGACGAGAGAGCAGGAAAATGAGAGACCATCATTCCCCCCATCATCACCGCGAACACGGCGACGGCCGTGACGGCTTCGAAAAACGCCCCGGCCGCGAACGCGGTGGACGCGGCCCACGGGTCTTCGCCCCCGGTGATCTGAAATTGTTGCTGCTGGCGCTGATCGCCGAGCAGCCGTGCCACGGCTATGACCTGATCCGCCAGATCGAAGGCATGTTCGACGGCGCCTATAGCCCAAGCCCCGGCGTGATCTACCCGACCCTGACCTTCCTTGAAGAAAGCGACCTGATCAGCGGCGACGCCGAGGCCGGCAAAAAACGCTACAGCGTGACCGACGCCGGTCGTTTGTCCTTAAGCGAGCAAGCAGTAGCGCTGGATGGCGTGCGCATGCGCATCGACGTCAGCAAACGTTCGTTGCGCGGCCATGACCGGCCGCCGGAAATCCACGAGGCAGTGCACAACCTGCGTCACGCCTTGCAACTGCACCATGGACGCTGGAGCGCGGAAGAAATCCAGCGGGTTGCCGCGCTGCTCAACGACACCGCCAAAGCCATCGTCGACGGCCCCGCCGCTCAATCTGCCCCGGAGAAAGCCGAATGACTGCAGTCGATACCCAAACCATTCACCGTGTGATGCACGAAATCAAACGTCGCAAACTCGAAGTCCTGCGCGTGGTCGACCTGACCCCGCGCATGCGCCGCATCACCCTCGGCGGGCCGGAACTGGCGGGGTTCATCAGCCTGGGCACCGACGATCACGTGAAATTGCTGTTCCCGCAGAATGCCGAACAAACCGCTGCGCTGGAGACCATGGTGCTCGGCGCCGGCAAGGACAACGGCCCGCTGCCCGAGATGCGCGACTACACCCCGCGCCGCTACGACCTGGAAAAACTCGAGCTGGACATCGACTTCGTCCTGCACGGCGACGGCCCTGCCTCGACCTGGGCTGAACAGGCCAGACCCGGGCAATTCCTGCACATCGGCGGGCCGCGCGGTTCGATGATCGTGCCGGACATCTTCGACAGCTACCTGCTGATCGGCGACGAAACCGCCCTCCCCGCCATCGCCCGCCGCCTTGAAGGTCTGGCGAGCAATCGCAAGGCGCTGGTAGTGATCGAAGTGGAAAACGGTGCCGAGCAACAGGTGCTGGAAAGTGCGGCGCAGGTCAATGTGATCTGGGTCCTGCGCGACGGGGGCAAGGACAACCTGCTGACCACGGTCAAAGAGCTGCAGGTGCCCAAGGGCAATCTGTATGCGTGGGTAGCGACCGAGACCAAGGTCTCGCGGCAGATCCGTCGGGTGCTGCTGGATGAGCATGGACTCAATGAGCAGTTCGTCAAAGCCGTCGGCTACTGGCGCGCCGAAGGTTCCGCAGAAGAGTGATTTACCCTTGTGGGAGCGGGCTTGCTCGCGAATGCGGTCGATCATTCAACCATGATGTTGACTGACCTGACGCCTTCGCGAGCAAGCCCGCTCCCACATTGACCTTTTAACTTCGTCCTGACTGCCAGCGGTCGATCCCGATCACCAGCAAGCCAATCAGCACAAACCCCACCAATATCCCTCCAGCATTGACGAACACCTGTGCATAACCCAGCAGCGCCACATCGATGAACGGATACGCATACGCGCCAAGCAGATGCCCGCGCAGCAACGCGTAAATGAAATACACCAACGGGTAAATCAGCCACAGCGGCAGGTGCCACAGGCGCAGGGTGCCTTTGGGCACGCAGTACCACCAATAGCCGAGAAACAGCAGCGGCATCACGTCGTGGAGTAATTCGTCGGCAACAAATTGCCAGCCCTGCGGGTGCCACAAATGCCGCAGCAGAATGCTGTAAGCCAGGCCGACCACCGCAATGCTAACTGCCACCCCGCTACTGACCCACGGTTGCAGAAACCAGCGCTGCGCAGCGGATTCACGCCGGGTGACCGCGCAGGTCAGCACCGTTGCCACCAGCGTGTTGGTCAACACCGTGAAGTAACTGAAGAAACTCACCAGCCCGCCCAGCAGGCTGGCGTCGACACTCAGCCGCGCAAGGAAAATCAGATACAGCTGAATACTCAGCCCGGCCCAGCCGAGGCTGGCGATGACAGTGATCAGGCGTCGCCGCGCAACGGCGTCCATCTCAGACCGGTCGCTTGGTGCGCATCAGTTTCACGTACAAGCGCTCGACCTTCTCCCGCGCCCACGGGGTTTTGCGCAGGAAGGTCAGGCTCGACTTGATGCTCGGATCGCTCTTGAAGCAGCGGATATCGATGCGCTCGGCCAACCCCGACCACTCGTAATGCGCCACCAGCGCATTGAGGATCTGTTCGAGGGTTACGCCATGCAGCGGATCGGGAGTGTGGTCGTTCATGCCAGGCCTTTGGACGGAGGGAAAATGCACAAGCCGCGCACCTTAGCCGAGGGGCCGGTCAGGTGGAAGGCCTTGCATCAAATGTAGGCCAACCCGAGAAGATCGCAGCCTGCAGCCATCGCCACAATGCGCCCGTTTGCCACACTGTTACCGAATCAGAAATGCTGCATGTCTGCAAAAGCCCTTTGTCTTTTTGTTACAGATCATTATCCTGCCGCCCTTCAGCTGAATCGCTTCACTGCCTGCGTCAAATTGAAGCGCTCGGTTTACCCCCGTAAAACACCAAAAAAAGACTGACCCATGCCTGATTTTTCCTTCTCCCGAGACAGCGCTATCTCAGCCCTGCGCCTGCTCGGCGGCTGCACCGCGCTCGGCTTCGCCACCTACGCCCAGGCGGCCCCCGCCTTCGACAGCGACTCACCGTGGATGCTCGGTGACTGGAACGGCACGCGTACCGAACTCGCGGAAAAAGGCTACGACTTCAAACTCGATTACACCGGCGAAATGGGCAGCAACCTGCACGGCGGCTACGACCACGATCGCACCGCGCGTTACAGCGACCAATTCGGTCTGGGCACGCACCTGGACCTGCAAAAAATCCTTGGCTGGGACGACGCCGAGTTTCAGCTGACCATCACCAAGCGCAGCGGCAACAACATCAGCAATGACCGCATCAACGACCCACGCGTTGGCGGCTTCACCTCGGCCCAGGAAGTCTGGGGCCGTGGCCAGACCACGCGCCTGACGCAGATGTGGTACCAGCAGAAATTCTTCGACCAGAAGCTCGACATCAAGGTCGGCCGCTTCGGCGAAGGCGAAGACTTCAACAGCTTCCCGTGCGACTTCCAGAACCTGGCGTTCTGCGGCTCGCAGGTCGGCAACTGGGTCGGCGGCATCTGGTACAACTGGCCGGTCAGCCAATGGGCGCTGCGGGTCAAATATCACCTGACCCCAGAGTTGTACGCGCAGGTCGGCGCCTACGAGCAGAACCCGTCAAACCTCGATCGCGGCAACGGCTTCAAACTCAGCGGCAGCGGCACCCAGGGCGCGGTGCTGCCAGTCGAACTGGTGTGGACGCCGAAACTCAATGGTCTGCCGGGCGAATACCGCGCCGGTTACTACTACAGCAGCGCCAAGGCCTCTGACGTCTATAAAGACCAGAACGGCCAGCCTGCTGCACTGAGCGGCGAAGCCTACCGCAGCGCGTCGAGCAAGCACGGCGTGTGGTTCGGTGCGCAGCAGCAAGTCACCAGCCTCGCCAGCGATCACTCGCGCGGCTTGAGCGTGTTTGCCAACGCGACGATGCACGACAAGAAAACCAACGCCATCGACAACTACGTGCAGGCCGGCGTGGTCTACAAAGGCCCGTTCGATGCCCGCGCCAAGGACGACATCGGTTTCGCCCTGGCCCGCGTGCACGTCAACCCGGCCTTTCGCAAAAACGCCGAAGCGAGCAATCAGGCGCAGGCGGTTTACGACTACGACGACCCGTCCTTCCTGCCACCGCAGGACACCGAATACAGCGCCGAGCTCTATTACGGCGTGCACCTCGCCAACTGGCTGACCGTGCGCCCGAACCTGCAATACATCCGCCATCCGGGCGGTGTGGACCAGGTCGATGACGCACTGATCGCGGGGATCAAGATCCAGTCGTCGTTCTAAAAAACACTGAAGAAACCTGTGGGAGCTGGCTTGCCAGCGATGCGATTTCACATTCGACATTATCGTCGGCTGACACTCCGCCATCGCTGGCAAGCCAGCTCCCACAGGGGAACGCATGAAATTCGTTAGCTAGACAAGTTTTTATCTGAACCATACCTGTGCCCAATCGTCATCTAAAGTGACTACAGCGCGGGACTACATAAACGTCACGGAGAATCACACTATGAGCACCGAAAGTGCTTCGAGTCGGGGCCGTCTGCTACCGAGCCTGCTCGGCATTCTGCTTCTACTGATGGGCCTGGCCATGCTGGCCGGGGGAGTCAAGCTGAGCATGCTCGGCGGCTCGCTGTACTACCTGCTGGCCGGTATCGGCATTGCGCTGAGCGGCATTCTGTTGCTGCTGCGTCGTCGTGCAGCGCTGGGTCTGTACGCCATCGTGCTGTTCGCCAGCACGGTCTGGGCCTTGTGGGAAGTCGGTCTGGACTGGTGGCAACTGGTGCCGCGTCTGGCCCTGTGGTTCGTTCTCGGCATCGTGATGTTGCTGCCGTGGTTCCGTCGTCCGCTGCTGCTCAATGGCCCGGCGCCGATGGGCACAGGTGGCCTGACCGTGGCCGTGGTGCTGGCCGGCGTCACTGCCCTGGCCAGCCTGTTCACCCACCCGGGCGAAACCTTTGGCGAATTGGGCCGCGACACCGCGGACATGACCAGCACCGCACCGCAAATGCCTGATGGCGACTGGCAGGCCTATGGCCGCACCGAGTTCGGTGACCGCTACTCGCCACTCAAGCAGATCACTCCGGCCAACGTCGGCAAGCTGCAAGAAGCCTGGCGCATCCAGACCGGCGACCTGCCAACCGCAGATGACCCGGTCGAGTTGACCAACGAAAACACCCCGCTCAAAGCCAACGGCATGCTCTATGCCTGCACCGCGCACAGCAAAGTGCTGGCGCTGGATCCGGACACCGGCAAGGAACTGTGGCGCTTCGACCCGCAGATCAAGAGCCCGGTGGGCTTCAAGGGCTTTGCCCACATGACCTGCCGTGGCGTGTCGTACTACGACGAAGCCGCTTACGCGAAAGCTGATAACGCCGCCTCGGCCGTTATCTCCGAAGCCGGCAAAGCCGTTGCCCAGGCCTGCCCGCGTCGTCTGTACCTGCCAACCGCCGATGCACGCCTGATCGCACTGAACGCCGACACCGGCAAGATCTGCGAAGGCTTCGGCAAAAACGGCGTGGTCGACCTGACCCAAGGTATCGGCCCGTTTACCGCCGGTGGCTACTACTCCACCTCGCCGGCAGCGATTACCCGTGATCTGGTGATCATGGGCGGTCACGTCACCGACAACGAGTCGACCAACGAGCCATCGGGCGTGATCCGCGCCTTCGACGTGCGCGACGGCCACCTCGTGTGGAACTGGGACAGCGACAAGCCGGACGCCACCGAGCCATTGGCGCCGGGCGAAACCTACAGCCGCAACTCGGCCAACATGTGGTCGCTGGCCAGCGTCGACGAAAAACTCGGCATGGTCTTCCTGCCACTGGGCAACCAGACTCCAGACCAGTGGGGCGCTGACCGCACTCCAGGCGCCGAGAAATTCAGCGCCGGCATCGTTGCCCTCGACCTGGCCACCGGTAAAGTGCGCTGGAACTACCAGTTCACCCACCACGACCTGTGGGACATGGACGTTGGCAGCCAGCCAACCCTGCTCGACATGAAAACCGCCGACGGCGTGAAACCGGCGCTGATCGCCCCGACCAAACAGGGCAGCCTGTACGTCCTCGACCGTCGTGACGGCACGCCGATCATCCCGATCAAGGAAATCCCGGTTCCGCAAGGCGCCGTGAAAGGCGACCACACCGCACCGACCCAGGCCCGTTCGGACCTCAACCTGCTGGCCCCGGAACTGACCGAAAAAGCCATGTGGGGCGCCAGCCCGTTCGACCAGATGCTGTGCCGCATCCAGTTCAAGGAACTGCGCTACGAAGGCCAATACACGCCTCCGTCGGAACAGGGCAGCCTGATCTATCCGGGTAACGTCGGCGTGTTCAACTGGGGCGGCGTCTCGGTCGACCCGGTTCGCCAGATGCTGTTCACCAGCCCGAACTACATGGCCTTCGTCTCGAAAATGGTGCCACGCGAGAAAGTCGCCGCCGGCAGCAAACGCGAGAGCGAAACCGCTGGCGTGCAGCCAAACACCGGCGCGCCATACGCGGTGATCATGCACCCGTTCATGTCGCCACTGGGCGTACCGTGCCAGGCCCCGGCCTGGGGCTACGTCGCCGGTATCGACCTGACCACCGGCAAAGTCGTGTGGAAACGCAAGAACGGCACCAGCCGCGACAGCTCGCCGATCCCGATCGGCTTCACCCTGGGCGTGCCAAGCATGGGCGGCTCGATGGTCACTGCAGGCGGCGTCGGCTTCCTCAGCGGCACCCTCGACCAGTATCTGCGCGCCTACGACGTGAACACCGGTAAAGAACTGTGGAAATCGCGTCTGCCTGCCGGCGGCCAAGCGACCCCGATGACCTACACCGGCAAGGACGGCAAGCAATATGTGCTGCTCGTTGTCGGCGGTCACGGCTCGCTGGGCACCAAGATGGGTGACTATGTGATTGCGTACAAACTGCCGGAATAAGTTTTAGCGGCGGTAAAGGAAAGGCGATGTTCCGTGAGGGACATCGCCTTTTTTGTGCCCATCGATGTTGAATTCACCCCAAACACTGTAGGAGTGAGCCTGCTCGCGATAGCGGTATTTCAGTCAATACTTTCGGTGACTGATTTACCGCTATCGCGAGCAGGCTCACTCCTACAAAGGAAGGTGTTCCTCCTACAGAAGCGCGTTGTGAGCGGGAGATTTCCGACAGGATGCGTCGGTTGTGCCTCGGAAGTTGGCTGGATAGGCTCTGGTGGTCGCTGGAAATTCAGCGGCCGGGCGTCGCGGCCTGATAACTGATGCATAATCGCCAACCTGACAGCACCTCGGATGCCTGTTGGTTGTGTCATGGCGGCTGTGCGCGGGATACCTTCTTTGGGGGTATGCCGATTCCTCAGTTATCGGTCCGCGAACCCGCGTACAGCTGCCACCTCAGATTGCGTCGCGGCAATTGAAGGTAGCTCCACTTCACCAACTGAGAATTCACCATGATCAAACCCACACCCAATCCCCCAGAAACCTCGCCCTACGAATCCCTCGATTCCAGAAAACTCCACGACGCCGCCGAACGCGCCCTCGACCACTACCTGAAACCCTCCGCCGCCGCGGTGAGATTCCACAAACCCAGCAGCATGTTCCAGGTCGCCCCGGACATGGACAACGAAAGCCTGCTGGTTCACGCCTGCGAATCACTGGCCCAAGCCAGCCTCATGACCAGCGACATCGCCGCGTACATCGACATCCCGCAGCGCCGGACGATACTGGCCATTCAGCAAATCATCATGCTCGCCGAACTGGCGGTGAATCGGGTGCTGGATAATGTGGAAATCACCCAATCTGCGGCACACAGCTGAGCCATAGTGGGAGCGAGCTTGCTCGCGAAAGCGTCAGCACATCCAACACTTGCGTTGACTGACACACCGCTTTCGCGAGCAAGCCCGCTTGTGTCTGAGTAAGGGAATAAACTCTGAGGTGAGAGG